>JBKOVQ010000251.1:0-23382 GCA_046723985.1 Actinomycetota bacterium
GCGGCTGCGGCGAGCATCCCGACGACGAACGGCCCGGTCGAGCCCGCGGGCAGAGGGTTGAGGATGACGTCCTTCGTCCCCTTGAAGACGACCGCGCCGAGGACGACCGGCACGAGCAGCAGGAACGAGAACCGCGCGGCCGAGTCGCGGTCGACCTGCCACGCCCGCGAGGCGGTGATCGTGATCCCCGAGCGCGAGACGCCCGGGATCAGCGCGAGCACCTGCGCGAGGCCGATCAGGAAGCCGTTCTTGACGCCGATCTCGTCCAGGTGCCGGCGCTCGGGAAGGCGGTCGACGAGCCACAACAGGATCCCGAAGACGCCGAGCGTGATCGCGATCTGCCAGGGGTCGCCGAGGTGCTTCTCGATGAAGCTCTCCCCGGCGGCGCCGGCGATCGCAGCCGGGATCGTCGCCGCCGCCACCGCCCACGCGATCCGCTCGTCGGCGGTCTCGACGCTCCGGCGGCGGACCGACCCGACCCAGGCGACGACGTAGCGGACGATGTCGCGCCAGAAATAGAGGACGACTGCCACGAGAGTCCCCAGGTGCAGTGCGACGTCGAAGGTCTTGTTGAACGACTCGTGCGTCTCGAGGTAGTGCCAGTTGGACACCCAGGGGACGAGGATCAAGTGGCCGGACGACGAGATCGGCAGTAGCTCGGTCGCTCCCTGCGTGATCCCGAGGATGAGCGCTTGCCAGTCGGACAGCCGCCCGGACTTCTCGCCGATCCGCATCGCCGCCAGCACGACCGCGACGAGGAAGACGAAGGTCGCGACGCCGTAGACGATCCACGTCGACCGGCGGTCGTCGCGTTCGACAGGCGTGGAGGTTGATGCGGACTCGGCCACGTTGGTTGGCTGCTCGGTGTCGAGAGGCGCCCGCGATCCCCTCCAGCCGGGCCGGCGAAGCCTAGCGTGTGCGACGGCGATCTTCGCCTGGAGCTACGGTGAGACGATGGACTGGTCGATCTTCCACGCGCTGAACGGCGCGTTGCGCGGGGACGACCCCGCCCAGGACGCGGCCGAGCTCTACAACGCCTGGGCGGTCTTCGCGCTGGTCGCCGTCGCCGCGGCGACCTGGTTCTTCGCGCGCCCGGGCGGCTCCATGCGGTCGAAACTGGCCGCCGTCTGCGCCGGCTCCGCGGCGGTGCTCGCGCTGCTGGCGAACTCAGTGCTCGGCCACCTGTGGTACCACACCCGCCCGTTCGCCGATCACCCGAAGCAGACCGTGCTCCTCGTCCACCACGGCGCCGACAACTCGTTCCCGAGCGACCACGCAAGCGTCGCGTTCGCCGTCGCCTTCGCGGTGCTGATGTTCCACCGCCGGCTGGGGATCGTGCTCGTGGCCGTTGCGGTGGGCGTCGGCCTCGACCGTATCTTCGTGGGCGTGCACTACCCGGTCGACGTCGCGACGAGCGTGCTGGTCGGGCTCGGCGCCGCTCTGGTTGTCACGATCCCGGGCCGTCCCTACGTCGAGCGAGTAGCGAGGCTGGCGAGCCGGATATCGGACCCGGTGGTGCTCGCCGTCACCAGACGGACCGGTAAAGCTCGGTCACCTCGGCCGCGCTAGCGGCGCGCGGATTCGCCTGCGCACCGGGACGGGCCGCCGCGCGCGCGCCGAGCTCCTCGAGATCGGACTCCGGAACGCCGAAGTCGCGCAGGCGCTCGAAGCCGCCGAGACGCGCGAGCTCCTCGACCCGCTCGACCGGGACGGCCGTCATCGCGTCGGGCACGACCGACGTGTTGAAACGCATCGCCGGAGGGAGGCAGATCGCGTTCATCGCGCCGTGCGGCAGGCCGTAGGCGCCGCCGACCGCCTGCGCCATCGCGTGGGCGAGATAGAGGCCACGCTGGGCGAGCGCCTGGCCCGCGTCGCTCGCCGCCTCGAGCAAACCCGTTCGGGCTTCCAGTTCGCGGCCGTCCTCGAGCACCCGCGGGAGCCAGCGGTCGATGCCGGCTGCGCCTCGGCGCGCGACGTCGAGGTCGCCGGTGTAGAGCGCCTCGACGCAGTGCGCCAGCGCGTTCATCGCCGTGCCGCCGCTCTCCGCGCGCGGCAGGTCGAGCGTCAACTCCGGGTCGTAGACGATCCCGGCGAGACGCGATCCTGCCCCGCCGCCGACCTGCAGGCGGTCCGGGGTGCGGACGCCGAAGAACTCCGTCCACTCCGCACCGGAGTACGTGGTCGGAACGGAGACGAGCGGGAGTGAGGCCGCGGCCGACGCGGCCTTCGCGGTGTCGATCGTGCTGCCGCCTCCGACCGCGAGGATGCCGTCGACCTCCCGCGGGACGGAGATCCGGTCGGAGGGGATCTCGCTCCACCGGGCGGGAGCGGGGATCGCGAGCGCGTCCCACCGCGGGCCGGCGACGAGCAGTGGCCGCTCGACGCCGACGTCGTCGAGGACGCCCGGCAGCTCCTCCAGACCCCAGCGGACGATCACGCCTCGAGCTGCACCCGCGCGAAGGCGACGAACGCCCGGGCGGCGGCCGAGCCCGCGCGGCCGGCGGCCCGCGCGATGTAGATGTCGCGTGAAAGGTCGAGCCCGCGCACGCGCGCCTCGGTGAGTGTTCCGGCGCCGAGCTCCGACTCCACCGCGCGCCGCGAGATGAAGCCGACCCCGAAGCCTCCCTGAACGGCGCTTCGCACCGACTCCTGCAGACCGAGCTCCAGCGGCGCGTCGAGGTCGCGAAGCCGCCGACCGGACTTCCGCAGCTCGTCCTCGACCATCTGCCGGACGCCCGCGCCCTGCTGCATCAGGATCAGCGGCCCCTCGCGCAAGTCGTCGAGATCGACCGTGCGGCCGGCGAACGGGTGTCCGGGCGGGCACGCGAGGATCACCTCGTCGCGGAAGAACGGCTCGAAGGTCGCGCTCCGGTGGCGCCGGGCGGCGCCGACGATGCCTACCTCGAGCCGACGGTCGGCGACGAGCTCGACCACGGACTGGGTGTCCGAGACGGAGAGGTGGACACGGAGCTCCACGTTCTCGCGCTGGAACCGGCAGAGCAGGAGCGGGAGGACGATCGCGGCAGGGCCGGTCGAGGCCCCGATCTCGAACGCGCCGCGCAGCGTCGCATCCGGCTCGGCCAGGTCCTCGAGCAGCTGCTCCTCGAGCGCGAGCATCCGCTGAGCGCCACGGTAGAGGCGAAGCCCGGCCTCCGTCGGCTCCACGCGGCGGCCGGAGCGGTCGAGCAGAAGCGTGCCGAGTCGCTCTTCCAGCGACCGAACCTGCTGGGAGACGGCCGGCTGGGTGACCCCGAGCCGCGCCGCCGCCTCCGAGAAGCTGCGCCGCTCGACCACCTCGCAGAACGCGGCCAGCTGACGCGTGTCCATAAGCGAAGCTTATCCAGCTAGAGTCAGCGCGATGCGCGTCTGGGTCGACGTGACCAACTCCCCGCACGTGCTCGTCTTCCGGCCGCTGATCGCGCTGCTGCGCGAGCGCGGGCACGAGGTCGAGGTGACCGCCCGCGAGTACGCGCAGACGATGCAGCTGCTCGAGCTGCACGGGATCGAGGCGACCGCACTCGGCCGGCACGGCGGCGCGTCCACGCTCGGCAAGGCGCATACCGAGCTCTCGCGCCTGTCGGCGTTGCGACGGTGGGCCAGGCCGCGGCGGTTCGACCTCGCGCTCGCGCACGGCTCGCACAACCTGACGCTCACCGCGCGGTCGCTCGGAATCCCGAGCGCGACGACGTTCGACTACGAGTTCGCCTGGCTCCAGCACCAGCTCGGCTGTCGGGCGGCGACCCGCGTCGTTGTGCCGGAGGCCATTCCGACCGAGCGTCTCACCGTCTACGGCGTTCGCAAGAAGCTCCGCCGCTACCCCGGCCTGAAAGAGGAGTACTACCTCGCCGACTTCGAGCCGGAGCCGGTCGACGTCCCCGACGGCAAGCGACTCGTCGTCGTCCGGACGCCGCCGGAGGTCTCTCTCTACCACCGGCACGGCAACCCGCTGTTCCGCGACGTCCTCGACCGCCTCGGCCGCGACGAGCGCGTGCACGCGGTCGTCCTCCCGCGGACGGCCGAACAGCGCAAGACGATCCGCGGTCTCGGGCTCCCGGCGTTGGTCGTCCCCGAGCGCGCGGTCGACGCCCAGAGCCTGATCGCCGCGGCCGCCGCGGTCGTGTCCGCCGGCGGGACGATGAACCGCGAGGCGGTCGCGCTCGGGACGCCCGTTTACACGACCTTCGGCGGTCGACTCGGAGCCGTCGACGAAGGGCTGATTCGCGACGGCCGCCTCATACGGCTGCTCGACGCCGCCCAACTCGACCTCGATGCGCTGCCCCCGCGGCGCGAGCGGCTACGACGCGATCCGAACGTCCTGCTCGACCGGCTCCTCAGCGAGGGCGGCTAGGACATCCTCGCCGTAACGCTCGAGCTTCTGCGGCCCGACACCCGGCACCGCGGCCAGCTCAGCGAGGGTCCGCGGACGACGCCCGGCTATCTCCGCCAGCGTCGAGTTGTGGAAGACGAGGTACGCGGGGATCTCCTCTGCGCGTGCCCGAGCGAGGCGCCACGCCTTCAGTGCCTGGAAGCCCTGCGGCCGGTCCTCGGCCGGCTCCGGGCCGCCGGTGAGCTCGGTGAGAAAGCGGCTCGGCTTCTTGACCCAGGTGACGACGAGCACACGCTTCGCCCGCGTCAGTCCGACGTAGAACAGGCGACGTTCCTCTGCGACGTCGTCCGGCGTCCGCGCCTGCTTGTGCGGCAGCTCCTTCTCCTCGACGCGTGGCAGGAGCACGATCTCGAACTCGAGGCCCTTCGCCCCGTGGTAGGTGAGGAGATGGACGCCGCGCCTCGACTCCGTACCGTCGCCGAACCGCCGCCCCAGCTCCGCCCCGAACTCCGCACCGGTGCCGCCGATCTCCTCCGCGAGTCGGACGAGCAGCGAGAGATCGGCCTGCCGGGCGAGCTCTCGATCTCCCAGCCCCGGCTCGGGCTTCGGCAGCCAGCCGTGGTCGAGGGCGATGGCCCGCACGGTCTCGGCCCCCGGCGCAGCCGGGTCGAGAGCACGCAGCACACGCCGGGCCGACTCGCGCGCGAGCAGCGCCGAGCCCTGGTACGGGATCTTCGCCTCGTGCAGGACGGGCTCGAGCTCGGCCAGCCGGGCGTGTGTGCGGCCGAGGATCGCGATCTCCTCCAGCGGGCAGTCCGCGGCGTTGATCCGCTCGACGAGGGAGGTGCCCTCCGCCTCCGCGGTCGCGAACGGCCGCACCTCCGGCTCCGGTCCGTCCGGCCGGGTCGCCCTCAAGACCTTCTCCGCACCGCCGAGCTTCGGCACCAGCCGGTTCGCGAGTGCGAGCACCTGCGGCGACGACCGGTAGTTCTCCTCCAGCCGGAAGACCTGTGCCTGCTCCTGGAAGGCGAGCAGGTAGGCCGGCGTCGCACCCGTGAAGCCGTAGATCGACTGGTAGTCGTCGCCGACGACGCAGAGGTCGTCACGTGGACCGAGCCAGCGCTCGAGCAATGTCTGCTGGAGCAGGTTGACGTCCTGGTACTCGTCGACGGTGAACGAGGCGTAGCGCTCCCGGAACTCCGTGGTGACGTGCTCGCCGTCGTAGAGCTCGATCGCGCGCTCGAGCAGGTCCTCGAAGTCCATGAGCCCCTCCGTGCGCTTCTTCTCCTCGTAGCGACGGTAGACCCGGAGCATCAGGTCGGGCGGGATCGGAGGCGCATGACCGTCCAGCGAGTCGAGGTACCGCTCGAGCGGGATCCGGCGGTTGTGCGCCCACTCGATCTCGGTTGCGAGGTCGCCCGCGGCGCGGAACCGGTAGGCCTTGGGCAGCGCGCTCATCAGGTTACGCAGGACGAGCGCCTTCGAGGGCAGGATCCGGCCGACCGCGTCCGGACGGAAGTATCGGAGCTGTGACAGCGCCGCCGAGTGGAAGGTCGACGCCCGGACGCCGGTTACGCCCAGCCGCCCGAGCCGCACCCGCATCTCCGCCGCCGCCTTGTCGGTAAAGGTGACCGCGAGGATCTGCGAGGCCTGGAACGCCCCGGTCGCCACCTGGTTGGCGATCCGGTGCGTGATCGTTGTCGTCTTGCCCGAGCCTGCCCCGGCGAGGATGCAGACCGGCCCGCGGACGGCCTCGACCGCACGCCGCTGATCGGCATTGAGGTCCACTCGCCCCATCGTAGGGAGGCGGTCTGCCGCCGCCTGTCACGGAACCGTGACGAATCAGTCGCCGATCGCCACATCCACGCGTCGCGGAGCGCGGACGGCGAGCGGCGGGTTCGTCAGGCGGATGATCTTCGTCACCTGCTTCGTCTTCGGATCGATCCGGATCACCTTCCGGCTCCGCTCGCTCAGCACCCAGACGTAACCGGCGCCGGTCGCGATCGCCGACGGCTGGTCGTTGAGACCGATCGTCTCGATGTTCGAGCCGACGAGCGGCACGCGGGTGACCGAACCGTTCCCGGCGTTAGCGACCCAGGCCGCGCCGAACCCGATCGCGACCGCGACCGGCTCGGTGCCGACGACCTCGGTCCGGAAGACGCGCTTCGAGACAGGGTTCGTGGCGATCAACCGGTCACGGTCGCCGTCGACCGTCCAGACGAGCCCGGCACCACTCACCACGCTCGGCGGCCGCGGCCCGGGGCGGTTGACGTTGGCCAACGTCCTCATCGTTGTGGGATCGAGCACGAGCAGCGAGTTCGGCTTCACGCTTCGCGGCCGACTCCCCACCGCGAACTCCAGGTTGAGCACAGCTGCCACGATCCCCGCGACGAAGATCACGCCGAGCGCGACGAAGAGCCGCTTCCGCGTCCAGCGCGTCGGCTGTCGGCGGATGCCCTCAGCCGACGATGTCTTCGACAACGGCGGCGCCGATGCGGCGCGGTTCCTTCATCATCGTCGCGAGCCGAGAGACGAGCTCGAGCGTATCGCTCTCCGTGACCAGCCGCTCCAGCTCGGCCAGCTCGTCGTCCAGCCACACCGCGTCGATCGGCGGCCGCGTGACGGCGAGGATCTTCGGGTGCGGCGTCGGGCCGACGGCCTCGCCGTCTCCCCACAGCTCCTCGTGGAGCTTCTCGCCTGGGCGGACGCCGGTGAACTCGACCGCGATGTCGCGGTCCGGCTCCTTCCCGGAGAGCCGGATCATGTTCCGTGCCAGCTCCAGGATCGAGACAGGCTCGCCCATGTCGAGCACGAACACCTGCCCGCTCCGCCCGATCGAGCCCGCCTGGACGACGAGCGACACCGCCTCCGGGATCGTCATGAAGAACCGCGTCATCTCGGGGTGCGTGACGCCGACGGGACCGCCGCGCTCGATCTGTCGCCGGAAGATCGGGATCACGCTGCCCGACGAGCCGAGCACGTTCCCGAACCGCACCGCGACGAAGCGCGTGGAGACGTCCGGCCGGGCGCCGTAGCTCTCGACGATCCACTCGCAGAGCGCCTTCGACTGGCCCATCACCGTCTTCGGGTTCACGGCCTTGTCCGTCGAGACGAGCACGAACCGTTCGACGCCGAACTCCACCGCGACCTCGCCGATCACCTTCGTCGCGAGCGTGTTGTTGCGCACCGACTCGAGCGGGTTCGCTTCCATCAACGGCACGTGCTTGTAGGCTGCCGCGTGGAAGACGACCGACGGCGTATAGCGCTCGAACAGGCGCCGCATCCGCGCCTTGTTGCCGGCGTCGGCAAGCACGGGCACGCTCGGAGCGAAGCGGCGTTCGGAGACGAGCTCGCGCTCGATCTCGAACAGCGCCGTCTCGCCCTGGTCGACCAGGATCAGCCGCTTGCAGCCGATCCGCGCGATCTGGCGGCAGAGCTCGGAACCGATCGACCCACCGGCCCCGGTGACGAGCACGGTCGCGCCGGCGAGGTAGGCGGCCACGGCCCGCAGGTCGACCTCGACCGACTCCCGGCCGAGCACGTCCTCCACCTGGACGGCGCGGATCTGGCCGGCGAGGTTGACGTCGCCGGAGATCAGCTCGTAGATGCCCGGGAGCGTCTTCACCGGCACGCGCGCCTCGCGGGTCATGTCGACCACGCGCTGACGCACCACGCCGGAGGCAGACGGAATCGCGATCAGGACCTCGTCCGGCCGGTTCTCACCGAGGATCCGGGGGAGCTCCGTCGTGGTTCCGAGCACTCGGACGTTGTGCACGCGCAGGTTCTTCTTGCGCGGGTCGTCGTCGACCAGCCCGATCGGCGTGTAGCCGAGGGCCGGGTTCTTGAGCATCTCCTTGACGATCAGCTGCGCCGCGTCGCCGGCGCCGACGATGATCACCTCTTTGCCGCGGGCGACCAGCCCGCGGCCGGTCGGTCGTTCCATCACGGTCCGCGCGAGCATCCGCGCGCCGGCGACGAAGGCAAGCAGCAGCAGCCAGTCCATCACGGCGACCGAGCGCGGGAGGCGGACCTGCGCAACCGGGTTCGCGAAGTAGACGACGACGCTGGAGACAAGGCAGGCGACGGTCACCCCACGCGCGGCGCTCCACATGTCGCGGGTCGAGACGTAGCGCCACCAGCGGTTGTAGAACCCGAACAGGATGAAGACCGCCACCTGGATCAGGATCACGATCCAGATCGTCCGCGTGAACAGCGTGTCGTAGTAGGGCGGGATCTTCGGGTCGAAGCGCAGGCGGAAGGCGAGGTACCACGCCGCAGCGCACAGCCCGACGTCGACGACGAGCTGCCACAGGCGATGCCGGTTCACGGGCAGGCTCAGCGCGCCGCCCCCACCGCGACGGCGTCGCGCACAACGCTCACCACCCGCTCCTGCGTCGCCTCGTCGATCCCCGCCCACATCGGAAGCGCGAGATTCTCGCGCGCGGCGCGCTCGGTCTCGGGCAGCGACCCGGCCTTCCAACCGAGGAAGCGAAGCGCCGGCTGGAGATGGAGGGGCGTGACGTAGTACGACGCGCAGGAGATCTCCGCCGCCGCGAGCGCCGCCGCAATCCGGTCACGCTCGGTCGAGCGGACGACGTACATGTGGTACACGTGCCCGCTCTCGTCGATCGGAACCTCACAGACCTCGCCGAGACCCAGCTCCGAGTAGCGCGCAGCTGCCTCGCGACGGACCGCGTTCCAGCCGTCGAGGCGCGGCAGAAAGAGACGAAGGGCGGCCGCCTGCAGCTCGTCGAGCCGTGAGTTGAACCCGATCAGCTGGAAATCCTTCTTGTCCCGCGAGCCGTGGAAACGGAGCATCCGCACCCGTTCGCCGAGCTCGGTGTCGGTGACGGCGACGAGGCCACCGTCGCCGAGCGCGAACAGGTTCTTGGTCGGGAAGAAGCTGAACGTCGAGGCCGCGCCGGTGGTCGCGATACCCCCGGCGCCGAACGCCTGCGCGGCGTCCTCGACGATCGGGACGCCGAGGGCGACGAGCCCAGCGAGCAACGCCGGCCGGCCGAACAGGTGAACCGGCATGATCGCCTTCGTCCGAGGCGTGATCCGGGCGGCGACGTCCTCGGGGTCGAGGTTGAGCGTGGCCGGGTCGATGTCCGCGAAGACGGGCGTTGCGCCCGCCTGGACGATCGCCTCGGCGGTCGCGTAAAAGGTGAAGGCGGGGCAGATCACCTCGTCGCCGGCGCCAATTCCCATCGCACGCAGGACGAGCACGATTGCGTCCGTGCCGTTCCCGACGCCGATCGTCGCGGGGACGCCGAGGTAGGCGGCCGCCTCTTCCTCGAACGCGACCACATTCGGTCCGAGGATGAACCGGCCCGACTCCAGCACCTCGCCGAGGCGCTCCTTCAGCTCGGGGATCAGCGGCGCATACTGCGCCCTGACGTCAACCAGCGGGATCATCGGCACCGGCACGTCTCCTGAAGAAATGGCGGTAGATCAACCAGCCCGCGAGCAGACAGACCGCGGCAATGACAGCGTAGTCAACAAAACGGAAATCCTCGTGTACGCGCCGGTATCCGGTTCCGACACCCCAACCGACGCCTGCCCAGGCGAAGCACCAGATCGCGGAGCCGACCAACGTGAGCAGCGTGTACCGGCCGAAGGGCGCGCGAAAGACACCGGCGGGGATCGAGATGAACGAGCGTACGACCGGCGTCACGCGGCCGATGAAGACGGCGAAGTCGCCTCGCTGGTCGAACCACCGCTCGGCTCGGGCGAAGTTCTCGGGCGTCAGGTGTAGCCAGCGACCACGGCCCTCGATGAGCGGTCGGCCTCCGTACAGGCCGATCGCCCAGCCGATCACTGAGCCGAGCAGGTAGCCGAGCGTCCCCGCGAGCGAGACGGCCACGAAGCCCCAGAACGCCGACTGGATCGTGTTGCCGAAGAGCACCACATGGCTGCCCGCGATCGCACCCCCGGCGAGGGCACCGCCGTAGATCATCACCAGCTCGCTCGCGGCGGGGAAGACTGCGTCGATCGCCATCAGCACGAAGACCGCGTAGACGCCGTGGTCCCCGACGAACGACGTGATGCTGTGCGTGACGGAGGCGAGGAGCACGGCCGACGCGCGAGTCTACTTGGACACCTTGCACACGTTCGCCCGGTGCACGGCGAACCCGGCCCCCAGGCAGACGGAGCCGAGCTCGTTCGTCGCGTTCACCTCGGCGACGAAGCGGCCGGAGTAGACGACCGGACGACCTGGCCGGGCGGCGCCTCCTTCTGCATGAACGTCGCTGCCGTTCCGCGCGCGACGAGGACGGCGCCGCCCGGTGGGATCGGCGTGCCGCCGTTCGTCGAGGTCGCGGTTGCCGTCGCGGCGATCTCCGTGTTCGGGCGGGCCGGCGGGAACGAGCCGACGGTGAGCTCGAACGAGCTAGGCGAGGACGGCGTGACCGGGCCGTAGGAAGGTGCGAGGAGGGACACACCGTTGCCTCCGGGGGGCCCGTTCACGTCGTTCAGCGCCCGCCTGGGACCCGAGCCCTGCCAGGTCGCGAGCATCGTCACGCGGGCGACGTTCAGGGTTCCCGGGGCGTCGAAGCCGATGCTCGACCGACCGGGAAGCGACGGCTGGTCGAGCGCGCCGTTCCGCATCACGATCCCGCTCGGCGCGCCGCTCGCGGTCGTCAGGTCGCCGTTCACCCCGGCGACGGTGGCAGTCGTCGAGAGACGCCGCTCGATCGCGGTCAGCCGCTCCGTGCCCAAGATCGCCTCGTTCGAGAGCGGCGCCGGGTCAGTCCCTACGGAACCAGCGCCGGCGGCCTTTCGGCGCGGCGGTACTCGACCGTGTAGCCGAGGCGGCGGGGGACTTCGAGCAGGCTCTCGAGGTCGAGGTCGATCCGCGCCCCGGCCTTCTGGGTGACCTCGTCCTCGATCGGCAGGTCGAAGTCGTCTGCGCCGAAGTCGAGGGCGCGGAACGCGTCCTCGTTCTGGGTCAGCACGGACGTGCGGACATGCTCGACGTTGTCGAGGAAGATCCGGCTCAGCCCGATCCAGCGCTGGTAGTCGTGCGCCGAGATCTCGGTGCCACCGAACGCCGTCCCGTAGGGCTTGTACGTCCAGCAGAGGAACGAGAACAGCCCTTCGTGGCCGTCGGCGAGGCATTCGTCCTGGAAGTCGCGCGTGCGCTGGAGGTGCTCGAGCCGTTCGTCGAGGGTCTCGTCGAAGCCGATCACCATCGTCGCCGTCGTCCGCATGCCGCTCTCGACGAGCGCGCGCTGGGCCTCGAAGTAGTCGGCGACCGTGTACTTCCACTTCGCATGGCGCTTGCGGAAGTCCTCGGTGAGGATCTCGCTGCCGCCGCCGGTGACCCAGTGCACGCCGGAATCCCGCAGCCGCGCGGCCGCCTCTGCGTACGAGAGCCCCGCCCGGTCGGCGAGGAACACGAACTCGGCGACCGTGAGCGCGTAGAACTCGACGGTCTCGCCGTACCGCTCGCGCACCGAACGGAAGAGATCACAGTAGTAGTCGAGCGGCAGCCGCGGGTTGAAGCCGCCGTTGAAGCCGACCAGGTCCCCGCCGAACTCGACCAGCTCGTCGATCTTGACGAACACCTCGTCGCGGGAGAGGACGTAGCCTCCGTCCTGGTTGGGCAGGACGTAGAAGGCGCAGTAGTCGCACTGGGCCACGCAGACGTTCGTGTAGTTGACGATCCGCATGACCATGTAGGTCGCGTGCTGCGGTCGATGCCAGCGCGAGCGCACCTCTTGCGCCCGGGCGATCAGCTCCTCGTCGCTCGCCACCAGCCAGAGGCGGCGCGCCTCGTCGACGTCGACGCGGCTGACGCCTACGGCGTCACGACTTCGCCTCGCATCAACGCCGACAGCTCCGCTGTCGCGTTTGTACTCGGCTTCGTCTCTCATACAGGCACCACCTCCGGCGCGAGCACGTCCATGAAGGAGCTGACGGAGAAGACGGCGTTCCCGGCTCCTGGCTTGCCGTACCCCGGCGGCGCCTGCAGGCCGTGGCGCTCGAGCGCTTCGCGGTAGGCCTCGAGCAGGCGGACGTGGTACTCGAGCGGCGCCCCCTCGGGGTTGTCCCGACCGAGCGGCGTCGTCGGCTCCGGGCACCAGGTCGTGAAGCGGGGCGCGATCCCGCGCGACATGAAAAAGTCGAGCCCCTCGACCGTGCTCGCGATCGCCTCGCCGACCGAGGCGAAGCCGAAGGGCCTGGCCAGCTCGATCCCGGCGACGAAGTTCGGGATCACGTAGCGCGGTCCGAACACCTCCGCCGCGTCGAGGATCCGCCGGTGCCACTCCTCCCGGCCGACGTAGCGCTCCTTGCCGGGGCAGATGATCGAGAAGAGGCGCTTGTCCCAGACCTCGTAGTTCGGGTGGTAGATCCGGATGCCGTGGTCGCGGTAGCGCTCCACCTCGCGCCGCGGCAGCGCCTGGGCGACGACCTTGCCGATCCACTTGCCCGGGAAGCGCTCCTCGATCGCCTGCGCATAGCGGCCGTAGAAGTCGGCCTCGGCGAGCCTGTCGACCGTGCTCGTCACCGAGCCGCCGGTGAGCGTGTACGCGTGCGAAGCGCCGTCGTCGTGCTGGGCGATGATCGCGAGCGCCTCGACCACGTCCTCGACCGGCTTGATCCCCGTGTACGGCCGCCCGGCCCGCTTGTGCTGGCGCCAGTTGTGGTTGATGTCGCAGAACTGACACTCCTCCTTGGCGCCGAAGTACTGGCAGAGCCGAAGCACGGTCAGGTAGATGAGGTAGCCCCACTGGATCGTCGGCGCCGTCTCCATCACGGACTTGCCGTTCGAGAGCGTGTGCCGGTAGTACGCCGGCATCGGCGGCAGCTCGACGTCCGCGACCGGACTTCCCTCGAGCGTCAGCCGATCCCCGACCACGCGCCACGGCGAGGCCGGGTTGACCCGCACGGAGACGATCGTCCGGCGCAGGCCATACGGCCCGCTCGACAGTGCGATCTCCTCCGGGGGGCGCCGCTCCGCCGCCTCGCCGAGCTCGGCCAGCGGCCGCTGATCGAACGAGAAGATGAAGTACGACTTCGGCTTCACCGCGCCGTCGAGGTTGTCGCTGAGCGCGGAGTCGTCGAAGGCGATTCCGGTGCGGAGCAGGTCCTCCTTCACGACCGCCTCCGCCGGGACGGCCGGGTAGCGCTCGACCAGCGACTCGACCAGCTCGGCGCGTGACGTCACGCCACCACCTCGTCGTGGACGAAGCGCAGCTCCGGCACCTCGTCGAGCTCGCCCACGTCACGGGCCATCTCGAGGAACGTGAACAGCCCGGCACGCTCGCGGGGCCCGAAGCGGTAGCGGAGCTTCTCGAAGTAGCGCGCGAGGAACCCGGCGGGGTAGCCGTAGCGCTCGCTCGACTCGTAGGCCAGCTGCTCCGGCTCGGCGCGCGCCCGCCGCACCGACGCGACCAGCGCGTCCTCCAACGCGGACATTCCCGGAGCGACCGGCTCGGGCGCGGCGAAGACCGCGAAGACCATCGGCAGGCCCGTCCGCTCCAGCCAGAGACGGCCCAGGTCGTAGTGCGGCGTCGGGTTCTCGAAGGCGCTCTTCAGCGCCGCGTCGCCGATCAGGAGCTTCGCGTCTGCCTCCTCGCCGAGCGGCACGTGCTCGGCTTCCGGGATCAGCACCTTGGTGAGGACGACAGACGTCGCGCTCTCCGGCGTCACGGCCACCCGCCGCACCTGCTCGATCGGAACGCGCGCGACGAGCTGGATCGAGTCGACCGCTCCTTCCGACGAGACGCAGAGCCTGGGCAGGATCCTCAGCCGCTCGGCGTCGCGCGCCCAGGCAATCGACGAGATCGGCGCCAGGTCGAGGTCACCGCCGACGAGCAGCGTGTTCAGCTCGGTCGGGACTCCGGTCACCTCGTCGACCTCGTGGTCGAGCCGGTAGAAGACCGGCGCCATGTTCACGTAGCTGATGCGGCCGAGGCGGATCACTACGACTCCCGGTGTACGACGAGATGCGTGAGCGTCTCGAGCTCCTCGCGGTGGAGCTCGCCGTTGAGGCTCGCCCGGGCACGGCGCGCGTAGTCGAGCGCGATCTCGCGCGCCTGGTCGAGCGCGCCGGTCGCAGCGACGCGGACGAGCGCCCCGTCGGTCGACCCACCCGCCAGCGCCGCGCGGACGACCTCGTCCTCGCGGGCGGCGAGGATCAGCGGGAGGGTCGGCGTCCCCTCGCGCAGGTCGACGCCGGCGACCTTGCCGGTCTCGATCGTCTCGCCGGCGCAGTCGAGGATGTCGTCGGTGATCTGGAACGCGATCCCGAGCGCCAGCCCGAACGTCCCGAGGTGACGCCAGCCGGGACCGGCGCCGAGAAGGCAGGCGGCCTCGAAGAGCTTGCCGGTCTTCAGGCTGCAACGCTCGAGGTAGGCCTCGACGGTCGTGTCCGGGTCGTGGGTCTGGCGGCGCTGCATCGCCTCGCCCCGCGCGAGGCAAAGCGCGGCGTCCGCGAGCAGCGCGACCGCCTGCGCGTCACCGGTCGCCGACAGCTCGGCGAAGGCGCGCGCGAACAGGTAGTCGCCGGTTGCCCGGGCCGCCTCGGGCCCGTACGCGGACCAGGCCGACGCCCGGCCGCGGCGGAACTCGGCGCCGTCGATCAGGTCGTCGTGGACGAGCGTGGCCATGTGCACGAGCTCGACGGCGACGCCGGCGGCGATCGACGGGTCGCGGCCGGCCGGCGACGAGAAGAACACGAGCAACGGCCGCAGCCGCTTGCCGCCGGCGTGGAGGGCGTCGCGGGAGGCGGCAGACACGACCCCGCCGTGCGAGCGGACCGTCGCCTGGAGGCGCTCCTCCAACTCCTCCAGGTACAGGTCGAGGCCCGGCGTCTCGCGGATCGTCGCCCGAGCGCTCGTCATGATGCCCTCCCCGTGTGCAGGGCGACGATCCCGCCGGCAAAGGTCCGGTACTCGACGTCGGCGTAGCCGGCTGCCCGCAGCCGTTCGGCGAGCTCGTCCGGTCCCGGGAAGCGGCGGACGCTCGCCGGCAAGTACGTGTACGCCGCGCCGCCCTTCAGCAGCTTGCCGACCAGCGGCACGATCCGGTCGAACCAGACCCGGTAGAACGGCGCCAGCAGGCCGCGCGGCTGCGTGATCTCGAGCACTGCGACCCGGCCGTTCGGAACGAGTACGCGCCTGAGCTCCGCGAGCCCGCCGTCCAGGTCGGCGACGTTACGGACGCCGAAACCGACCGTCGCGACCTCGAAGGAGCCGTCCTCAAAGGGCAGGCGGAGCAGGTCGCCTTCCACCCAGGTCGCCGAGGGCAGCTTGCGCCGGGCTCGCTCGAGCATCCGCGGCGAGAAGTCGAGGCCGGTCACGACGCCGCCGGCTCTGGCCGCCGCGACGGCGAGATCGCCGGTGCCGCAGCACGCGTCCAGGACGCGGTCACCGGGGCGAACGACCGACTCCGCTGTGATCCGGCGCCAGCGTAGGTCGAGCCCCGCGGTCATCACGCGGTTCATCACGTCGTAGACAGGGGCGATCCGGTCGAACATCGACCGGACCTCGTTCGCCGGCAGGGTCCCCGTCGAGCTCACGTCTCACCCCAGCGGCGGACGAGTGCGTTCTCGAGACCGAGCAGGTCGAGCGCACGGCCGACGACGAAGTCGACGAGGTCGTCCACCGTCTCGGCGCCGTGGTAGAAGCCGGGCGCCAGGAACAGGATCGTCGCCCCCGCCTGCCGGAGCGTGAGCATGTTCTGAAGGTGGATCGCCGACAGGGGCGTCTCGCGCGGCATCAGGACGAGCCGCCGCTCCTCCTTCAGGGCGACGCTCGCGGCCCGGTGGATCAGGTTCGACATCGCGCCGGAGGCGATCGTGCCGAGCGTGCCCATCGAGCAGGGACAGATGACGTACGCATCGACCTTCGCCGACCCGCTGGCGTAGGGCGACCGCCAGTCGTTCGGATCGAAGACGGTCACCTCACCGTGCGCGTGCTCGGCGAAGCGGGCGATCGTCTCGTCCCGCGAGAGGCGGGCGCTGCCGTACAGCTCGGTCGCGATCACCTCCAACCCAGCGGCCGAGATGGAGACGCCGACCTCGCACTCGGCGTCCGTCAACGCTTCGAGAAGGCGGGCTGCGTACGGGGCGCCGGACGCGCCGGTTACGCCGAGGAAGACGCGCACGACGACATCATTGCTGCTACCCGCCCTTGGAGGCGTCCAGGAAGGTGGCGATCGCCTTGATCTGGGCCGGGGTGAACTGCTCCCCGAAGCGCGGCATCACGTTGTTGCCGAACTTGCTCGGGTCGGAGATGTAGTCGGCCAGCCCCTGGACACCGCGTCCTTTCGTGCCCTCGTTGCTCAGGTCGGGGGCTCCGAGGTTCGACGAGCCGCTGCCGAGGTACGTGTGGCACTGCTGGCAGCCCGTCTCCGCGAACAGCTTCGCTCCGGCCAACGACTCGGCATTCCCTTCGAACCCCTGTTTCTTCGCCCAATTCGGAATCAGGGCGATCGTCTCGCTGCCGAGCGCCTCCTTCGCGGTCGCGCCCTTGTAGGTCAACGTCCCCATCGCGATCACGGTCAGGATCGTGATCACCACCGCCACCGGCCGGCGGGACAGGCGGCGCTCCTGCCGCCGGTCGAGGAACGGCAGCGCGAGCATCAGCACCATGATGATCGTCGGGATGCCGATCGTTCCGAGGATCACCGAGTCCGGCCACTTGAAGATCCGGAGCAGGTAGAAGAGAAAGTAGAAGTACCAGTCGGGCCGCGGCACGAAGCTCGTCGTGCCCGGATCGGCCCGGTCGCTGTAGAGCGTGCCGAGCCAGCCCGCCTCCGTCCCGGAGTGGTCGCCCGGCGTCGTCCACTTCCAGATGCAGGCGAGCGCGACGATGACGACCACGACCACGAGGCTCATGACCGTGTCGTGGAACATCGCGTACGGGAAGAAGGGCTTCCCGCGCTTCTTGACGTCCGTCTTGTAGCGGGCGAACTCGGCCCGGCGCGCCTCGAGGCTTCTGGACGGCTTCAGACCCGACATGCTCACGGCATCGGCCTCCCGCGAGGGGCGGGAGCTACGAGCCCGGCGCGTGCCTCCGGCGGCGGCTCCTGCTCGACGTAGTCGGCGCCGGCGGCCTCCTTCGACCACGGCGGCGAGGAGACCCCGAGCCGGACGACGAGGAACAGGTGCAGCCCGATCAGCGCGAAGATCAGGCCCGGTGCGACGAGCATGTGCAGCGAGTAGAAGCGGGCGAGCGTGTCCCCCCCGATCTCGGGCCCGCCCTGGAGAATCTGGGCCATGATGCCGCCGACGAACGGCCCGTTCGCGGTGATATTCATGCCGACCACGGTCGCCCAGTACGCGGTCTGGTCGAACGGAAGCAGATAGCCGGTGAAGCCCTCGAACATGCCCAGGATGAGCAAGAGCACGCCGACGATCCAGTTCAGCTCGCGCGGGTACTTGTAGGCGCCGTACAGGAACACGCGCGCCATGTGGAAGAAGAGCAGGATGATGAACACGCTCGCGCCCCAGCGGTGCATCCCGCGGACGAGCCAGCCGAAGGTGACGTCGTTCGTGACGTGCTGGATCGACGAGTAGGCCTCGTCCGGCGACGGCTTGTAGTACATCGCCAGGATCACGCCGGTAATCGCCTGCACCAGGAAAGCGGTGAGGGTCGCCGAGCCGAGCGTGTGCGCCCAGCCGGAGTCGCTCGGCACCTTGCGGAAGAGGAAGTACTTGGTCGAGCCGACGAGACCCGAGCGCTCCTCGAGCCAGTCGAGCGGGTAGAGGACGACCGCCTCGACCTGCCTCCGGCGCGTCGACTTCGGCATCAGCGGGCTCTCACGTGCGGATCTCCGGGACCGGCCAGAGCCAGAACTCCCAGCCGTCGACGTGCTGACCCGGGTACTGCACCCGGGTCTTCTTGATCGTCGCGTCCTTGCCCGTGCCCTTGACCTTGGCGACGCTGTAGACGCTGCCGAGCACCAGGTTGCCCTCGACGATCGAGTACGCGTACCGGTCGAGCGCACGCACGGGCGGACCCGCGGTGCGGTTGCCCTCCGTGTCGTACTGGCCGCCGTGGCAGGGGCAGCCGAAACCGGCCGGCTGGACGGGCGTCTTCGACACGACCTGTCCTGTCTTGCCCGTCGTCGTCTTCTTCTTGCTGCTCTCGACGGGACCGTTCGGCTGTACGGGGCAGCCGAGGTGTGCGCAGTGGTTGGAGAGGATCGTGAAGCTCGGCTGCTCGTCGAGGAAGCCGTTGTTGCGGATGTAGGCCGTGTGCCTCGACACCTCGCCCGCCGCAGGGTCCGCGAGGAAGGTGGTGATGACGAACCTGTTGAGCGGGAAGTCGGAGAGCGGGCCGAGGTTGATCTTGCGGAAGCTCTGTCCCTCGAAGCTCGACGCGGTCAGCAGCGCGAGCGGCGGGATCGTGACCACGGCGCCGATCAGCACGCCGAACCCGAGCGTCGCACCCTCCAGAAAGCGGTCGCGAGGGAAGCGCTCGCCCTCCTCGATCGTCGCGATCGTGGCCGCCGAGACGGCGGCTCCCTCCGGCTTGTACGGGGGCGGAGGGGGTGCACCCTCTTCCGCCCGGGACGTCGAGACGTCGCGGAGCCAGACACCGCCGAACGCGATCGCGATCACGGCGCCGATCCCGACGGCGATCCAGTTGTTGATGATCAGGCCGACGAGGAGGACGACGACGCCGATCGCGAATGCCACCGGCAGCAGGGAAGGCCCTGGAACGTGTGACTTGTCGTCGCCCTGCTGGGGCTCCACCTCGACGCCTCCTTCTCTGCTCCCAAGCGGGATTCAAACGACCGCCCGCCCACGGTGTCAACGACGTACCACTTGCCACAGGCCGCCGCGCTGGCGAGGCGAACTATGACGGATCCGTCGGCGCTAGGGCATGGGGTCCGGAAGCCCGTACTCCGCCCAGCGCAGCGTCACCAGCTCCTCGACCTCCGGCGACATGCGAATCTCCTCCGGCCACGGCCGCGCGCCCTCCTCCGGCAGCTTGTGCGTCGCGTCGATCCCCATCTTGCCGCCGACGAACTGCCTGCCCGGCGCATGGTCGAGGTGGTCGAGTGGCCCCTCCGACATCAGCACGTCGCGCTTCGGGTCGACGTTGGCGGTCACGCGGAAGAAGACCTCCTCGTAGTCGTGGACGTTCACCCACTCGTCGACGACGACCACGCACTTGGTCAGGCTCAGCATGCCCAGCCCCCAGACCGCATGCATGATCTTCTGCGCCTGGCCGGGGAAGGTCTTGCGGATCGAGACGATCGCGCAGTTGTGGAACGCTCCTGCGACCGGGAGGTCGTAGTCGACGATCTCGGGAACGGACATCCGCACCGCGGGAAGGAAGATCCGCTCGGTCGCCTTGCCGAGCCATGCGTCCTCGGCGGGCGGCTTGCCGACCACGATCGACGGGTAGATCGCATCCCGGCGCATGGTCATCGCCGTGAGGTGGAAGACGGGAAATGGTTCCGGCGCCGTGTAGTAGCCGGTGTGGTCGCCGAACGGCCCCTCGGTTCCCTCGTCTCCGGCCTCGACGTATCCCTCCAGGACGATCTCGGCTTGCGCAGGGACCTCCAGATCGACCGTCTTCGCCTGTACGAGCTCGACCGCCTCCCCGCGGAGGAAACCCGCGAGCATCAGCTCGTCCACGTGCTTGGGCAGCGGCGCCGAGGCGCTGTAGGCGGTGACGGGTTCGAGGCCGATCGCGACCGCCACATCCAGGCGCCCGTTGGTGGCCAGGTAGTCCATCCGGCCGTCCTTGTGGATCTGCCAGTGCATGTAGGTCGACCGGCGGTCGATCTTCTGCATCCGGTACATGCCGACGTTGCGCGTGCCGGTCTTCGGATCGTGAGTGATCACCGCCGGCAGGGTGATGAACGGCGCGGCGTCCCCCGGCCAGCACGTCTGGATCGGGAGCAGGTCGAGGTTCACGTCGTCGCCGGTGAGCACGACCTCCTGGCACGGGCCGCTGCGCACGGTCTTCGGACGCGAGTCGGCGATCGATTTCAGCTTCATCAGGCCTTTCGCCTTCTGGACGATCCCCTCCGGCGGCTGCATCTCGAGGATCTCGCCGACCTTCTGCCCCGCCTCGTCGAGCCGATCGACCCCCAACGCCAGGCACATGCGTCGCTCGGTTCCGAACTGATTGATCAGGAGCGGGTGCTGGGACCCCTTCGGGTGTTCGAACAGGAGCGCCGGCCCACCGGCCTTCACGGTCCGGTCGACGATCTCGGTGATCTCGAGGTTCGGATCGACCTCGGCGGAGATCCGAACGAGCTCGCCTTCGCGTTCGAGAAGCGCGATCCATTCGCGGAGGTCTCGGGGCGGCGCCACCGCGGTCAGTCTACGGACGCGCGGACCACGTCCAGTGCTTCCGTCTGCGAGAGTGTCCGTCCGCGCACGCGGCCGCGCTCGAACTCCGCTCCGGAGACGACGGCCACCCGTTCGTGGTACTGCTCCCGCTGCTTCGTCCAGGCGGGGTTCGGCTGCCGCTCCTCGGCAGCCTCGATCGCCCCCCAGAGCATCCCGGCCCGATACTCGTCACCTCGTGCCGCGGCGATCCAGGCAGCGGCCGCGAGCGTGACCAGCATGTTGACGCGGTCGTCGATCTTCGCGATCGCCTCCAGCGACGGCAACAGTGCCTGCTCGGCCTCGTCGACCTCTCCCGCCTCCAGCAGCCACTCGGCCAGGTTGCCGAGGGTGACCCCGCGCCACCAGAAGAACCCGACCTCCTCGGCGAGAGCCGCGCTCTCGTACATCAGCCGCACACCCTCGTCGCGATCTCCGCGGGCGAGTGCGACGAGCCCGAGGATGCTCAGGGCGATCGCCTCGTCCCGCCGGTGGCCCCGTCTGCGGTCGAGGTCGAGCGCCTCGGAGCCGAGTCGGGCCGCACGCTCGAAGTCGCCCTGCTGAAGCGCAGACATCGCGATGCGGTTGAGGAGGTGAGTGGCAGCCTCGTCCTCGCCAGCGGCACGAAACAGCTCCTGGGCTCGCTCGTACTCCCGTTCGGCCAGATCGCTCCGTCCGGTCATGTCGAAGGTCGCGCCGCGAACTCGCAGTGCACGGGCGCGGAGGCCGGCTTCGACCTCCCCGCCCGGGCGTGCGAGAAACGCGTCGATCCACTCCCGCGCCGCCAGAGGGTCGCCGGTGGCGAGGTGAAGCTCGAGCAGCCAGATCAGGCGGATCCCGAGTGAGATCTCGCCCGTCTCGAGCGCCCACGCGAGTGCCACTTCGACGTTCGCCCGCTCCGGCACGATGAGTTCGGGCCGCTGCACACCGCCCTCCTCGTAGAGGCCTGCAGACTGCGCCAGCTCGAGGAGATGCTCCAACAGACGGCGCAGGAGCTCGTCACGGTCGGTGGGCGAGAGCCGTTCGGCGACAAACTCGCGAATCGTCTCGAGCATGCCGAAGCGAGCCGTCAGCAAGTCATAGGACCACTCGATCGTCGCACGAAGCGTCCGCTGCCGCAGCTCGGTGTCGCGGCCGCCTCGGAGATCGAGCCGGCTATCGAGGCGCTCGAGGAGCTGCTTCGTCGTCAGCAACGACGTGCGCGCAGCGGCGAGCTCGAGCGCAAGCGGTAGGTCATCGAGACGAGAACAGATCTCGTCGACGTGATCGTCGTGCTGGAACGCCGGATCGACTTCCCGCGCGCGAGTCACGAACAGCCGGCGCGCCTCCGACCGCTCGAGCACAGGCACGGCGTACACGTGCTCGCCCTGGACGCGGAGACGCTCGCGGCTCGTGACGAGCACGTCGAGTCGAGGGCAGGCGCCGAGCAGAGCCGGAAGCTCCGACGCCGCGTCGATGACGTGCTCGAAGTTGTCCAGAAGCAGCAGCAGTCGACGGTCGCCGATGGTCTCGGCGACGGGCGCGCCCGCCCCGAACACGCGCGCCGCTGCGGGGAGAACAGCCGCAGCGTCCAAGAGCGCGGCGAGCGGAACCCACCACACGCCGTGCGGATAGTCGTCGGCTGCCGCGGCCGCGGCCTGCAACGCAAGGCGAGTCTTCCCGCTTCCCCCTGCCCCGGTCAGGGTCAACAGCCGCGTGTCCTCGTTCCGCAGCTGGGCCTGCACGGCCGCCAACTCCGCCTCGCGCCCGAGGAACGGCGTCACCGGTATCGGCAGGTTCGTCGCGTGCAGGGTCTTCAGCGGCGGAAAATCACCGTCCCCGAGCTGGTAGATCCGCTCCGGCGAAGAAAGGTCCTTGAGCCGGTGCTCACCGAGATCCCGTAGAGCGGCGATCGTCACGAGATCTCGCGTCGATTGCGAGACCAAGACCTGCCCGCCGTGGCCGGACGACGCGATCCGCGCGGCTCGATGAACGTCGATCCCCACATATCCCTCGTCCGTGACGATCGGCTCACCGGTATGCACGCCGATCCGCACGCGGACCGGCCCACCTTCGAGCTCTGCCTGCGCGTCGCCCGCGGCCGCCAGCGCGTCCGACGCGCGGGAGAAAGCGACGAAAAACGCATCGCCCTGCGTGTCCACCTCGACGCCGCCGTGCCCGCCGAAGGCCTCGCGCAGGATTCGACGGTGCTCGGCCAGCACGTCGGCGTACTCGTCGCCGAACTCGTGCAGAAGCCGCGTCGAGCCTTCGATGTCGGTGAAGAGAAAGGTCACCGTCCCGGACGGAAGCTGCCGCACGGCGCAATCATGCGCTCCATGCGCGTGTACGTCACCGGTGCGAGCGGCTTCGTCGGCGGGCACGTCGCTCGCGAGCTGCGTGAGCGCGGGCACGACGTGCGCGACCGGTGGATCGACGTCCTCGACGCCGCGCGGCTGCGACGCGCGATCGCCGGCTGCGACGCCGTCGTCCACGTCGCGGCGCTGTACAGCTTCACGGCCCCGGCCGCCGAGCTGGAGGCGGTGAACGTCCAGGGCACGCGGATCGTGATCGAGGCGGCCCGCGCAGCCGGCGCGCGGCTCCTGGCGACGAGCTCGTGCGCGACCTGCGGCCCCGTGCCCGGACGGCAGGCGACGGAGGAGGACATCCCGCCGGAGTGGGAGCTCGCGGTTCCATACAAGCGCACGAAGCTCGAGGCGGAGCGGCTCGTGCTCGCCGCCGGGGGGACGTGCGTCAATCCGACGACGCCCGTGGGCGA
>JBKOVQ010000053.1:0-9758 GCA_046723985.1 Actinomycetota bacterium
CCTGGGACGGGATCAGCCGCGAGCGGGATACCTTTCTGGCGTGGATGCAGCGGCACGTGCTCGAGACCGCCGACGTCGGCGAGTACCGTGCGCGCCTCCAAGAACCGGTCCCGGCATGACCGTGACCGCGACCCCGACCTACACCGCAGACGAGATGATGGCCGTCGCCGCCTCGCGGCGGCTGACCGACGACAACGTCTGTTTCGTCGGGATCGGCCTGCCCAGCCTGGCCGCGAACCTCGCCCGGCACACGCACGCGCCCGGGTGCGTGCTCGTCTACGAGAGCGGCGCGATCGGCGCCAGGCCGGTCGAGCTCCCGCTCTCGATCGGCGACGGCGAGCTCGCCGACACCGCGGACGCCGTCGTGTCAGTCCCGGAGATCTTTGGCTACTGGCTCCAGAGCGGTCGCATCGACGTCGGCTTCCTCGGCGCTGCGCAGATCGACCGCCATGGGAACCTGAACAGCACCGTGATCGGGAGCTATGACGCACCGACTGTGCGGCTACCGGGCGGCGGCGGCGCGCCGGAGATCGCCCTCGGCGTGCGCGACGTCTTCGTGATGCTGCGCCACTCGCTGCGCGCATTCGTCGACACGATCGACTTTACGACCAGCCTTGGCGACCATCTCCGTGTGGTGATCACGGATCTCGGGATCCTCGAGCCCCGCGACGGCGAGCTCACCCTCGTCGCCGTCCACCCCGGGGTGGCGGTCGAGGACGCGCTGGCCGCCACGGGCTGGGAGCTCCAGGTCGAGAACGGCGTCGGCGTGACCGAGGCTCCGACCGACGAGGAGCTCGTCGCGCTCCGCGCGCTGAAGACGAAGGGGCGAGGTTGATGGCGCAGCTGGACGTCGAGTCGCCGATCGTCCTGCCCGACGACCCGCAGGGCGGGCCCGAGGTCCAGGTCGACTACCCGGGCTACCGCTCGACGCGCTGGCGCGTGGCCGAGCGGCCGCTCGTGACCTTGCCGGAGGAGGTCCACCACCTGGACGGGCCGGTGTTCGGCGAGGACGTGATCGGGGAGTTCGACAACGACCTGACCCGCCAGCATCCGGGCGAGCCGATCGGCGAGCGGATCATCGTCACCGGGCGGGTGGTGGACGAGGAGGGTCGGCCGATCCCGAAGACGCTGGTCGAGATCTGGCAGGCGAACGCCGGTGGGCGCTACCGGCACGAGGTCGACCAGCACCCGGCTCCGCTCGACCCAAACTTCTCCGGCGCCGGGCGCTGTCTGACCGACGCGGACGGCAGGTATCGCTTCGTCACGATCAAGCCCGGCTCGTACCCGTGGGGCAACCACGAGAACGCGTGGCGGCCGAACCACATCCACTTCTCGGTCTTCGGCCGCCAGTTCACGCAGCGGCTGGTCACGCAGATGTACTTCCCCGGCGACCCGCTCTTCGAGTTCGACCCGATCTTCCACTCGGTGCGCGACCCGAAGGCGCGCGAGCTGCTGGTCGCACGCTTCGATCTCGAGCTCACGCAGCCGGAATGGGCACTCGGCTACCGCTGGGACATCGTCCTCGGCCGGGGCGGCTCCGGGACGACACCGATCGAGAAGCAGTCGTGACGCTGCCGCGGACGCCCTCGCAGACCGTGGGGCCGTTCTACTCGATCGGTCTTTCGCGGGGGCCCCAGAACGAGCTCGCCGACCGCAGCGATCCGTCTGCAGTCCGCCTGACCGGGCAGCTGGTCGACGGCCAGGGAGCGCCGATCAGCGACGGGATGGTCGAGCTCTGGGACGCTGTCGGGAAACGGTGGGGGCGAAGCGGCACCGATGCCGACGGACGCTTCTCGTTCCTCGTCACCAAGCCGGATTCGTCCCCCGGGCAGGCGCCGCATTTCGAGGTCTTCGTCTTCGCGCGCGGGATGCTCCGGCACGAGCTGACCCGGATCTACCTTCCGGACGAGGAGGAGGCGAACGCGGCCGATCCGGTCTGGTCGACGCTCGACGAGGCGGGCCGCTCGACGCTCGTCCCCGAGGCGGAGGACGGCGTCTTGCGGTTCGATATCCGCATGCAGGGGCCGGGCCACACCGTCTTCTTCGAGCATTGACGACCTTCGCGGCGCTGTACGTGCCGGCGCCGCTGCGCGCGGCGGTGTCGGACGACGCGTGGTTGGCAGCCATGCTCGACGCGGAGCGCGCCCTCGCCCGCGTCACTGGCGCCGAGGCGGGAGACGACGTCTTCCGGCCCGAGCTCTACGACCTCGCGGCGTTGTGCGAGGAGGGGCAGGCGGACGCGAGCCCGGTCGTCCCGCTCGCCCGTGCTCTCCGCGAGCGTGCCCCGGACGCTCACCGCTACGCGACCAGCCAGGACATCCTCGACACGGCGGCGATGCTGGTCGCGCGCAATGCTCGGACGCTCGTCCTGGCCGAGCTCGACGGCGCCGCCGAGGCGTGCGCCGGGCTTGCGGAGACACATCGGTCGACGGTGATGGCCGGGCGGACGCTACTCCAGCGGGCGCGGCCGGTCACGTTCGGATCAACGGCGGCCGGTTGGCTGTTCGGGCTCGTCGCAGCCCGACGGCGGCTCGCCGGGGTGATCGTGCCAGCTCAGCTCGGGGGCCCTGTCGGAACGCTCGAACCCGGCCTGACGGCGCGCTTCGCAGCCGAGCTCGAGCTCGACACCGCGGTGGTTCCCTGGCACGTACACCGAGCTCCGATGGCCGAGCTCGCCGGCGCGCTCGACGCAGTGGGCGCAGCGTGCGGGAAGGTCGGCCTCGACGTCGTCCTGCTCGCGCTGAACGAGGTCGGCGAGGTGTCGGAATCGGAGGGCGGCGGCTCCTCGTCGATGCCCCACAAGCGGAACCCGGCGGCGGCAGTGCTCGCACGCGCATGCGCGCGACTCGTCCATGTGAACGCATCGTTGCTCGTTGGCGCTGAACATGAGCTCCAGCGTGCGGCCGGCGCGTGGCAGGCCGAGTGGCCCGCGCTCTCGGCGGCCCTTGCCTTCGCCGGAGGCGCCTCTGCGGGCGTCAGGCGATCGCTCGAGGGTCTCGAAGTCCACGCCGACCGGATGGCGGCGAACGCCGCGGGGCTCGACGGTGACATCGGCGCGGCGGAGGCGGTGGTCGACCGGGCGCTGGCGTACTACCGGGCGCGGGAATGAGGCTTCACCACCGTTTCGACGGCCCGGAGAGCGCGCCCGTCCTCGTGTTCTCCAACTCGATCGGCTCGACCCTGGAGCTCTGGGACGCGCAGGTGCCGGCCTTCGCCGGCCCCTTCCGGATGCTGCGCTACGACCAGCTCGGCCACGGACGCTCGGAGGTGCCGACGGGCCCGTACACGGTCGAGCTGCTGGCGCTGGAGCTGGTCGCGCTCCTCGACGAGCTCAGCATCGAGCGCTTCTCGTTCTGCGGTCTGTCGCTCGGTGGCGCAGTTGGGATGTGGTTGGCCGCAAACGCCGGCGACCGCCTCGACCGACTCGTACTCGCGGGGACGTCCGCCCACTTCGGGCCGCCGGAACGGTGGATCGAGCGCGCCGAGACCGTCCGCTCGGAGGGCATGGCACCGCTCGTCGACGCGACCATGGGGCGCTGGTTCACCCCCGCCTTTACAGGCACGGCCCTGTTCCGGCAGACGTTCCTCGCCACACCGCCCGAGGGCTACGCGGCCTGCTGTGACGGGCTCCGCGACTGGGACTTCCGGAGCGAGCTGGGCTCGGTCTTGGCGCCGACGCTCGTCCTCGTGGGCTCCGAAGACCCTGCAACGCCGCCGGACCAGGCGCAGCTGATCGCAGACGGGATCCCCGATGCGGTCATCACGGTGATCCCGGGCGCTGCGCACCTGCTCAATGTCGAACAGCCCGATCCCTTCAACCGAGCGGTGCGCAACTATCTGACCGGAGAGGAGGCGGCCGCGTGAGCGACGACATCCACGAGCAAGGGATGAAGATCCGGCGCGAGGTGTTGGGCGACGAGCACGTCGACCGCGCGACCGAGGAGACGACGGCGTTCACCGCGGACTTCCAGGACCTCATCACCCGCTACGCCTGGGGCGAGATCTGGGCGCGCCCGGGCCTCGACCGGAAGACACGCAGCTGCATCACGCTCGCTGCGCTGGTCGCGCTCGGCCGCGACCATGAGCTGCCCCTGCACGTTCGCGCGGCGCTCCGCAACGGCCTGACCGCCGACGAGCTCAAGGAGGTGCTCCTCCACACGGCGGTCTACGCCGGCGTCCCGGCGGCGAACTCGGCGTTCGCGATCGCGCAGCAGGTGCTCGCCGAGGAAGGGGAGGCGTGACGCGCACCCAGGTCGGGATCGTCGGTGCCGGCCCCGCCGGTCTGACGCTCGCCCATCTGCTGCACCTCGAAGGGATCGACTCGGTCGTGATCGAGGACCGCAGCCGCGATTACGTCGAGGCGCGGATCCGGGCGGGGGTGCTGGAGCAGCGGACCGCCGACCTTCTGGTCCAGACAGGTGTCGGCGGGCGAATGCAGCGCGAAGGAGAGGTGCACACCGGGATCGGGCTCCAGTTCGACGGACAGCGCCACCGGATCGCCCTCGACCAGCTCGTCGGCAAGGCGATCGTCGTCTACGGCCAGACCGAGATCATCAAGGATCTGATCGAAGCGAGGCTGGGCACCGGTCGCCCGCTCCTGTTCGACGTCGGGGACGTGTCGCTTTCCGGCGTGGAGACCGAGCGACCGCGTCTGTCGTTCACGCACGACGGCCGTCGGCAGGAGCTCGAGTGCGACGTGATTGCCGGCTGCGACGGCTTCCACGGCGTCTGCCGGCCGAGTATCCCGGCGAACGTCTTGACCGAGTTCTCACGCGAGTACCCGTTCGGCTGGCTCGGGATCCTCGCCGCCGTGCCGCCGTCGATCGACGAGGTCTGCTACTCGGCCCACGAGCGTGGCTTCGCCCTCCTGAGCCTGCGAACCCGGGAGCTCTCGCGCTACTACGTCCAGGTCGCCGCCGACGAGGATCTCGCGCTCTGGCCGGACGAACGGATCTGGGAGGAGCTCCACGTGCGGGTCGGGCTCAAGGGCTGGACGCTGGCGGAGGGGCCGATCGTCGAGAAGGGCGTGACCGGCATGCGCAGCTACGTTGTCGAGCCGATGCAGTACGGGCGCCTCTTCCTCGCCGGCGACGCAGCCCACATCGTCCCCCCGACGGGGGCGAAGGGCCTGAACCTCGCGATCCGCGACGTGCGGCTGCTCGCCGAGATGATCGTCGACTGGTACAGGTCGGGCGACGACGCTGTGCTCGAGCGCTACTCGGTCGAGTGCCTGCGCCGCGTGTGGCGGGCGGAGCACTTCTCCTGGTGGATGACGACGATGCTCCATCTGCCGCCCGACGAGGATCCGTTCGGTTGGCGCCTCCGCCAGTCGCAACTCCGGTACGTGGTCGGCTCCGAGGTCGCAGCGAAGTCGCTCGCCGAGAACTACGTCGGCCTGTAGGCGCACGCTCGGTGGCGACAGCCTGGGCCTTGCCGCTTTGGGCCGCGAGTGTCGGTGTCCGACCTGAGAACGGCCTGAACTGAGGCTAAGAGTGTCCTAGGTCACGCCGTGCTCGGCGAGCCACGCCTTGGCGACGCGCTTCGGCGCGCGGCTCAGCCACGCCTCCTCGACTAGGTCGCGCAGCTCGGCCCGGCTCAGGTGCTTCAGGTCGGGAATCCGGATCAGGACGGCCGGGTAGCCGTTCCAGTGCGGAGTGGTGAAGAAGATCCCGCGGTCGTCCTGGAGGGTCATCTCCTTGACGTCCAGATCGGTGGTCCGGAAGACGAAGACGTCGGTCAGCCGCTCGCCGGTTGCGGGGTCGAGGGCATCCGGGCGCGGCGAGCGGTGCCAGCAGATCACCTTCCCGTTCACGGAGTAGCTCGGGCGTCCGTACTCGTCCTCGCCCTTGACGGTTTCGGGCATCGCCAGAGCGAGTCTCTCGACGTCGCGGAGGTTCGCCATCAGCGCTGATCCTCTGCTGGGGCCGGTTCTTGCACGAGTGCAGGCTAGCTGCGCCTAGGCTGCCGTCCGTGAGAAGGATCGGCCCGTGGTTGGCGTTGCTCGTCGTCGTGCTCGCTGCTGCTGCCCCAGCGCTGGCCGATGCCGATCCCGCGAGCGACGTGCTCTACACGCGCGACCTCTTCTTGCCGTACTCGGGGAAGGTGTCGTCCGGGGCGGAGGCTGATCTCCTCACTGCGATCAAGAAGGCGAAGGCGCGCGGCAAGCCGATCCGGGTGGCGCTGATCGCCTCGCGCGACGATCTCGGCGGAGTGCCGCAGCTCTTCGGGAACCCGGTGTACTACGCGCGCTTCCTCGACGCCGAGCTCCAGTTCGTCTACACGGGTCGGCTGCTGGTCGTCATGCCGCAGGGAGCGGCGCTCGCGAAGGGCGGACGGCTGATTGCCGACAAGTCGGTGATCGCGGCCAGGCCGGGCCCCGGGGCAGACGGGCTCGCCCGGGCGGCGACGCAGCTCGTGGAGGCGATCGCCACGGGCAAGGGGGTCGCGGCGGGCGGCGGGGCGACGGCGACTGCGCCGCCGGGGGCGGAGCAGTCGAGCTCCAGCAGCTTCCCGGTCGGCCTGGTTGCGGGGATTGCGATCGGCCTCGTCTTCGTGGTCATCGGCGTGAGTGGCGTCCTGCTCACGCGCCGGCGACGCCAGCCCTAGCGGGCGGCGAGGAGCCGCTCGGTCGCCGTAGTAACCACATACGCGCCGGCGGCCACGAGCACGATCGCGCCGCCTGGGGCGAGATCCGCATAGTAGGAGAGCGTCAGGCCGAGGAAGACGGATGCCAGGCCGATCGCCATCGAGAGCGCGAGCGTGGAGGCGACGCTCCGCGCCAGCCGAGTCGCGGCCGTCACGGGCAGCACCATCAGCGCGGCGATCAGCAGGATCCCGACGATGCGCATCGAGAGCGCGATCGTCACGCCGGCGAGGCCTGCGACGACCACGTTCAGCGTCCCGACCGGCAGGCCGGCGACCCGGGCGCCCTCCTCGTCCAGCGCGACCGCGACCAGCGCCCGGTAGAGGAGGGCGATGAGAAGAACGCCTGCGCCGCCGAGCAGGGCGATCAGCAGAAGCCCGCCGCGGGTGACGGTAAGGATCGAGCCGAAGAGGAAGGAGAAGAGGTTCGCGTTCAGCGCGCCGGCTGCCGATACGATCACGACCCCGGCCGCGATCCCCGTGTAGAAGAGGAGCGCGAGCGCCTGGTCTCCCGCGGTTCGCCGGTTCGCCCGCAGCCACTCGACCGCGATTGCGCCCGCCACCGAGGCCACGAGCGCCGTCGCGACCGGCGCGATCCCCAGGAGGTAACCGAGCGCGACGCCGGCAAACGCGACGTGGCCGATCCCGTCGCCGATCAGGCTCATCCGCCGCTGGACGAGGAAGAAGCCGACGGCAGGTGCGAGAACGCCGACGACGGCGCCCGCGCCGAACGCGAGCCGCATGAACTCGTGGTCAAGCATGGGCGTGGGAGGGGTCGTGCCAGCGCTCGGGCAGGTCTGCCGGGCTGCCGTCGAAGGCGATGCCGCCTCGGACCAGTAGTAGTCGCTCCGCGACGTGCTCGACGGCGCCGAACTCGTGCGAAACGTAGAGGACGGTCACGCGCAGATCGCTGTGCAGGCGCGCGAGCAGTGCGGCAAGGGCGTCCTGGGCGTCCGCGTCGACGCCGGTCGTCGGCTCGTCAAGGATGAGGAGGCGCGGCTCGGATGCGATCGCCTTCGCGATGAAGGCCCGCTGCTGCTGGCCGCCGGAGAGGGTTGCGATCGGCTCGTCGGCCTGGGTGGTGAGGCCGACTCGCTCGATCGCCCCTTCGACGGCGATATGGTCGTCGGCGGTGAGCGGGCCGAGCAGGCGACGCCGCGACACCCGGCCGGTGGAGACGACCTCGCGGACGGTCGCGGGCGCTTCGATCCCGAGGTGGGCCCGCTGGGGGAGGTATGCGATGTATCCGCGCCGGGCGGCCGCTCCGACCGGCTCGCCGAAGAGGCGTACCGTCCCGCTCTGCGGCCGGTTGAGACTCACTATCAATCTCAAGAGCGTCGTCTTCCCACCGCCGTTTGGACCGGCGATGGCGACGAACTGGCCCTCGGGGACAGCAAACGTCACGCCCTCGACCACGGGGCGACGCGGGTCGTAGCCGAACGAGACGCGGTCGAGCTCGACTGCTACTGACATCCGAGCCCTCGACGCAGGGCGGCTAGGTTCGCACGCATGACCGTGAAGTAGTCAGTGCCATGGGCAAGCGCCCGTGGCGTCAGGCCCTCCAGTGGGTCGAGGACGGCGACCGAGGCTTCGGTCTCCTTCGAGACGGTGCGGGCGACACGGGGCGAGGCCAACGGCTCGGCGTACACGGTGGTTGCGCCGCTCGCCCGGACGCGGGCGATAACCCGGGCGAGCTCGTGCGGGGCCGGCTCGGCCTCAGGGCTCAGACCCTCGACCGAGATCTGGCGCAGGCCGTACCGCTGGGCGAGGTAGCCGAACGCGGCGTGGCTGGTGACCATCTCGCGGCGAAGGCAGTGTGCAAGGCCGGCACGGAACTCGCGGTCGAGCGCACGGAGCCGTGCGATTAGCCGATCGGCTGCAGGCTCAGCGTGAAGCGCGCTCCCAATCGCGCGGACCAAGATTCCGTAGCGGACTGGGTCGAGCCAAACGTGCGGGTCGTTGCCGTGCCGATCGATGCCCGGGGTATCGAGGAGGGCAAGCGACGTGCCGTTCGCGCTTCGCGCGGCGCGCTCGAGCTGCGGCTGGAAGCCGTGTCCCATCAGGAGCACCAGGCCCGCACTCTTCACCGCTGCGACATCGTCGGGCGTGAGCTCGAGGTCGTGCGGCTCGGCTCCGGCCGGTGTCAGGTTCGTAACGTGGACGCGCTGCCCGCCGACCTGCTCTGCCGCGTAGGCGAGGGGATAGAAGGCGGCAACGACGTTGTTCCGGCTTGGACGCGACGAGTCGCCGCCGGCCGCGAACGCAGCGGTCACGGTGCCAACGACGACAACACCAATGAGAATGAAAATGATTCTCAATCCCATCGGAGGCTATGCTATGCGAGATGGCCTCGACAGATCAAGCAGCCGCCTTCCTCGCGAAGAACCGCATCCGCGAGACGCCGCAGCGGGTCTTCGTCGTCGAGGAGCTCGCCCGCGAGGAGAACGACGCGACCGCTGCACAGATCTACGACCGGCTGAGACGTCGCGGCACGAACATCGGGCTTGCGACCGTCTACCGGACGCTGTCTCTGCTCCACGAGCACGGTGCCGTGGACACGCTCACGCATCACGCCGGCGAGCTCTGCTACCGGCTTTGCGCCGAGGTTCATCATCATCACCTCGTCTGCACCGGCTGCCACCGCGTGGTCGAGCTTCGCGATTGCGACCTCGACCCGTGGGTGAAGCGCAGCGCCCGCAGGCACGGCTTCACCGTCACCGACCATCAAGTCGAGATCGTCGGCCTGTGCGCCGATTGCCGCGGCTAGGCTTCGTCCAGTCGGGCGGTTAGCTCAGCTGGGAGAGCGCCTGCCTTACACGCAGGGGGCCACTGGTTCGAGTCCAGTACCGCCCACCAAAGGAAAGCCCTGCTAACGCAGGGCTTTCTCCTTCTCGGGCCCCATCGCGGCGAGGACGTCCGGCGCCCTGTTTTCGCCATTTGTGCCCATTGGTGCCCAATCAGCACCGCGTATCAGGGCGTCCATCCGCTCGCCGGTGTCGCGCTGGCGCTCCATTTTGCGGGCATACACTTCGAGTGCCAGCGACGAGCTCGAGTGGCCCATCTGCGCCATTACGTAGGCCGGGGAGGCGCCGGCCTCGTAGAGCAGGCTCGCGAAC
>JBKOVQ010000079.1:0-7746 GCA_046723985.1 Actinomycetota bacterium
GCCGCGGAGCAAGCGCACGAGCGCTCCTTCGACGACCTCCTCCGCCGTCGGGACCCCGGCCAATGCCGGAGGCGGGTACCGCCCCTGCATCGCCATTGCCCGACATGGTCCCGACGGCACCGGACGGACCTGTCCCGGTTCGGCGTTTGGTACAAGGGACCGATGCCCAGGATCCTGGTCGCCGACGACGACCGGCATCTTGCCGAGCTGCTGCGCGCGACTCTCGACGAGGCCGGTTTCGAGGCGGTGTCGGCCCATTCGGGGCTGGCGGCCGCAGCGCTGATCGAGCGCGAGGACTTCGACCTGCTCGTTCTCGACGTCCTGATGCCGGGCATGAGCGGCGACGCCCTCGCGGACCTGATCCACCAGCTCAAGCCGGACGTGCCGGTGCTGCTGATGACAGGCGATTCCGGCGACCAGTTCGTCCGCGGCGGCGAGCTTCCGCGATTGCGCAAGCCGTTCACCGAGCGCGAGCTCGTCGACGCGGTGCGCGGACTCCTGGAACCGGGTTAGGCCAGCGGATCCGGCCGCCGCTCGGGCGCCTCGATCCGCGTCAGGGCGTCGAGCAGGAAGAAGTCGCCCCACACGGTCGCGCAGTCCAGCCCGTGGCCGATCGGCTGCCGGTAGCAGCAGTGGAGGAGGACGCCGTCACCGTCGCCGGGGTTTAGGCAGGAGCCGACCAGCGCGTCGAGGAGTCGCCGCCCGTCCTCCTCCCAGCCGAGCTCGAGCAGGGCCGCCGCTGCGATCGCGCCCGCAGACGCATCCGTTGGGCCGCCCGACGGCGCGTCGAAGTCCCACGGCGGCACGAGCCCCGCCGGAAGGTGATCGAGGAACCAGCGAGCCGCGCGCTCGGCCTCGTCGCGGTAGCGACCGGTCGCGCGGTGAGCCGAGGCGAGGCCGTGCACGGCCCAGGCCTGCCCGCGGGCCCAGGTCGAGTCGGGTCCGAAGCCGTTGATCGTCCCGCGGTCGACTGCGGAGCCGTCGTCGGCGATCCACGCGGCATGGAAGGTCGACCCGTCGTCCCGCAGCAGCACCGGGATCGTCGCCTCCAGGTGGGCGCGCGCCGCCTCGCCGGCTCCGGGCATGCCCTGCCGCTCGGCCCACCAGAGCAGTAGGAGGTTCGGCCAGGTGTCGACGATCGTCCGGCCGCGGTACTCGGGATCGCCGAGGTCGCCGATCACCTGGATGACGCCGTTCGGGAGCGCGCGCCGGACGAGCGATGCGGCCGCGCGCAACCCGAGGACGCGATAGCAGTCGTCGCCCGTGGCGATCAGGCCCAGGATCGCGCTGGGCCAGAACAGGAATCCGAGGTCGTGCGTCGTCGGCTGGGCCGCGCGCGGGCGGAGCAGGTCGACGACGACGGCGGCCCGCTCGTGCTCGGCGAGCAGCCAGAGCTGCCCGGCGACGAACCCGCCGGTCCACGGGAGCCCCGTCAGGGCTGCGTCTTCCGCATCCAGCGGGGAGAGGAGCTCCCACCGGCCGTCTGCGTCCGTGACGTGTGGGAGCAGGCCGCCCTGCGGGCGGATTCGCGCCGCCAGCGCTGCCGCCCGGTCAAGGCTCATGGACAACCTCCAGCGTCAACCCGTCGCGGCCTGTGATGCGCACCCGCTCGCCCGGCCGAGCCCCATCGGCGCAGCTTGCCTGCCAGAGCTCCCCCTGCACGCGGACGTAGCCGAGGGGCCGGCATTCCTGCGCCACCTCGACCACTCTCCCGACCAGCGTCTCGGCGCCGACCTGCGCGCTGTGGCGTGACGTGTACCAGAGCCAGAAGCCCGTTTGGGAAATCTCGAAGACTGCGGCGGCACCGAGCAGGACGAGCGCCCACGTGCCCTCGACCACATGGAGGACGACGAGCGCGAGCGCGATCCAGAAGGTCATCCGGCGGCGCGGCGGAGCACGCGCTCGTCGCCGATGCGCCGAGTGACGCCGTCGGCGTCGAAGCGCTCGAGCAGAAGCTGGGCCGGCCGCCGTCCGGTCCCGAGCAGATCGCGGAACCGCGCGAGCGTGATCCCCCCGCTCGCGGTGCACTCCTCGACGAGCGCGGCACGCGCCTGCTCGTAGGCGGCGGTGCTGACCGCCTCGCCGGTGCCCAGGCGGACGAGCCGGCCCTGCTGCTCGAGCACGCGCGCCAGCTGGGCGTCGGCGACCTTCACCGGGACGAACCGGGATGCGTCCAGCGCGGCGAGCAGCTCGTCCGCTTCGGCTGCCTGCGCAGTCGCGCCGGGGAGGTAGAGCCGCGAGCCGCGCCTCTCCAGGCCGAGCAAGGGGACGATCGCTGGTCCCCACGGCTCCGCCGGTGCGTCGATGCCCGGGTCGCGCAGGTCGGCCGCCCCGATCTTCGTCCGCAGGTCGTCGCGCAGCTCCTCGAGCCATCCGGGGGCGAACACCCACTCGCCCGCGCGCTCGACGCCTGCGATCTCCCCGAGATGGCTCAGGGTTTGGGCCCGGACGGGTTCGTAGACGGTTGCGCCGGCCTCTCCGCGCTCGATTCGCTCGAGCCGCTCCGGGTCGAGCCGGCGCGGGGGCAACGGGTCGAGCACGACGCCTCCGCCCACCGTCGAGCGAGTCCGCAGCACCACCCGGTCGCCCCGCGCGGCGACGAGCGGCCGCTCGAGGCGCAGCTGGCCATAGCGGCCGCGTCGCACCAGCCGGGCAGGAACGTCGGCCGTGCCCAGGTGGACGGTCACCGCCGCCGGCACGTCGTCCAATTCCTCGAGCGTCACATCCAACCGGTACGTGACCGGAAAGCCGCGAGGGGCGATCAGCGCATCTCCGCGCGCGATCCGGTCGCGCTCGACGCCGGGGAGCGCGACGGCGACCCGTTGACCCGGCTCGGCGCGTGCGACCGGGCGGTCGTGCACCTGCACGCTCCGCACGCGCGCGTCGAAGCCGCGAGGCTCGACTCGGAGGACGTCACCCTCGCCGATCGTCCCCGACCAGAGCGTGCCCGTGACGACGGTGCCGATTCCCCGAAGCGTGAAGACCCGGTCGACGTAGAGCCGGGCCGGCCCGTCGGGCCGAGCGGCCTCGGCAGCAGCATCGGCCGCGCGGCCGAGAGCGGCCAGGAGCTCGTCCAGACCGGCGCCGGCCTTCGCGCTCACCGCAACCGCCTCTGCCTCCGGCACGAGCTCGCGCGCCTCGGCGAGGGCGAGCTCGAGCGTCTCGCCGTCGACCGCGTCCGTCTTCGTCACGGCGACAACCCCTCGGTCGATCCCGAGCAGCCGTAGGATCGCGAGATGCTCGTGGGTCTGGGGCCGCGCGCCTTCCGCGGCGTCGATCACGAGCAGGAAGAGGTCGATCCCGGTCGCGCCCGCGACCATGTTGCGGACGAACCGCTCGTGGCCGGGGACATCGACGATCGAGAGCCGGCGGCCGTCCGGGAGCTCGAGCGGCGCGTAGCCGAGGTCGATCGAGATCCCGCGCTGCTGCTCCTCGGGCAGGCGGTCGGTGTCCTTGCCGGTCAAAGCGCGGACGAGCCAGGTCTTGCCGTGGTCGATGTGACCGGCGGTGCCGACCGTCAGGGGCATGACGCGATCACGAGCGCCTCGCCGAGTCCTTCGACGCGCAGGCCCGCGCCTTCGACGAGCGTCCGCCACTCGGGCTCGGCGCGCTCGCGTCCGCCGGTGAGGACGAGCATCAGCAGGTCGAGCCACTTCGCCCCGTCCGGCTCGTTGCCCGGCTGGAGGACGCTGTCCAGGATCAGCACGCGCGCACCCGCGGGAGCAGCGGCCCGGACCGTGGACAGGATCGCGGCCGCTCGCTCGTCCGGCCAGTCGTGGAGGACCGTCCCGAGCACGTACGTGTCCCCGGCAGGGACGCGCTCGAAGAAGCTTCCTTCGACGAACTCGATTCCGGCCGCGGCGAGGGCGGCCTCGTCGCGGTTCGTCTCCGGGAGGTCGAAGACGATTCCCCGTAGACCGGGCAGCCGGCGGATGAGCTCGAGCAGGAGCGACCCGTTCCCGCCCCCGACGTCGACGACCGTTTCACCGTCCCGCCACTCGATTGCGGCGAGCCGATCGGCTCGGCGCTCTGTTCCCTCGGTCATCGCACGGTCGAAGGCGGCGCGCTCGTCAGGGTGCGCCTTCAGCCACGTCCAGAACTCGGTGCCGAAGGCCTGATCGAAGGTCGGCTCGCCGGAGACGGCGGTGAGGTCGACCGCCGCCCGGTGCCAGACGCCGCCGAAGAGGTGCGCGAAGTCGCGCCAGCCGGGCTCGCGCAGGAGGTCTGACGTGTCGGTGTTCCGGTACACGCAGGGCCCAGTCTCGGCGAAGATCCCGTCACTCGCCAGGGCGCGCAGGAGCCGGTTCAACGTTTCCGCGTCAGCACCGGTCCGGCGCGCTATCTCGGCGACGGGGAGCGGTCCGTCCACGAGCGCGTCGGCGACGCCGAGGTCGGTCACGACCCCGAGCGCGCGCGTCACGAGCGCGCCGCGCATCGCGTCCCAGAGAACGCCCTGCCGCTGGCGGACGGTCATCCGCGCGCGCGTCTGACCGCGGCGGCGACCTCGTCCAGCTCCCCGTCGGCGAGCGTGCGGCAGTCGAGCAAGAGCCGACCGTCCCGGAGCACGCCGACCACCGGCGGCTCGCCACGCCGCAGGGGCTCGGCCAGATCCTCCTCGAGCGCGCAGGCGAAGCTCGGCAGCTCGGCCAGCGGGAGCGCACCGCCGCCGACGCGGGCGACCGTCTCCTCGACCGCGCCGCCGGTCAGCTCCGCCAGCCGCTGCGCGCGGGCGCGGACGGCGTCGGCGTCCTCGACCACCATCCGCAGTGCGGGCACTTCGCGAAGCGCGCGCTCCGGGTCGAGGTAGAGCATCAGGGTGCCCTCGAGCGCTGCGAGGGTCAACTTGTCGGCCCGGAGCGCGCGCTGGAGCGGGTGGCGGCGGAGCTTCTGGACGAGCTCGGCGCGGCCGACGACGATCCCTGCCTGCGGGCCGCCGAGCAGCTTGTCACCCGAGAAGCACACGAGGTCGGCCCCGGCCACGAGGGCGTCGCGGACGGCGGGCTCGTCGGGCAACGGCACCAGCGCGCCCGAGCCGAGGTCGTCGACGAGCGGCAGGTCGTGCCGCGCCGCGATCGCGGCCAGCTGCGAGGTCTCGGGCAGCTCCGCGAAGCCGACGACGCGGAAGTTCGACTGGTGCACGCGGAGGAGGATTGCGGTGTCGGGGCCGATGGCGCGCTCGTAGTCCTCGGCGCGGGTGCGGTTCGTCGTGCCGACCTCGACGAGCCGCGCGCCCGACCGGGCGAGCACGTCCGGGATCCGGAAGCCGTCGCCGATCTCGATCAGCTCGCCCCGCGAGACGACCACCTCGCGGCCCTCGGCGAGCGCGGCGAGCGCGAGCAGCACGGCGCCGGCGTTGTTGTTCACGACCAGTGCCGCCTCGGCGCCCGCGAGCCGGCGGAGGATGTCCACGGCGTGGTCCTGCCGCGAGCCGCGAGCGCCCCGGTCCAGGTCGAACTCGAGGTTCGAGTAGCCGTGGGCAACCTCGTGCACGCGCTCGAGCGCGGTTGCAGGGAGCGGGGCCCGGCCCAGGTTCGTGTGCACGATCACGCCGGTCGCGTTCAGCACGCGGCGGAGCTTCGGGCGCCGCACCCCAGCGAGCTCGACGTCCAGACGCGCCCTCAGGTCGCCGGGATCGGCCCCGGCGCGGATCTCCTCGCGGGCGCGGTCGATCACCCGGCGGGCAGCCTCGACCGCCAGCGGGTCGTCGCTGGTCCGAGCGAGCTCGTCGACCGAGGGGAGATCGCGCAGCTGCATGGTCAAGAGTCTAGGCCGCCGGATTCGGCGTTACCCTGGGCGCGTGCGCGCATTCCCCCTGCTCGCGCTGGTTCTCGTGCTCGCGTTCGTGCCCACTGCCGCCGGGCAGCGTGAGCCCTTGCTCCATCAGAGCGGACCCCTGTCCGGGCATGGGATCAAGGTCACCGCGAAGGGCGCGATCCTGATCGACGCCTCCGACGGCACCGTGCTCTGGGCGAAGCACCAGCACCGCCGGCTCAAGATCGCCTCGACGAGCAAAATCATGACGGCCGTCGTCGCGATGGAGCGTCTCCGCCCGCACGACGTCGTCACCGTCGACAAGTCGGTCCGGCGGGTCGCCGCGATCACGGAGGGCTTGCGGCCGGGCGAGAAGGTCGAGGCCTGGAAGCTCTTCTACGGGACCCTGCTCTACTCGGGGAACGACAGCGCGCTCGCGCTCGCGATCGGTGCCGCCGGTACCCGGTCGCGGTTCGTGGGGCTGATGAACGAGAAGGCGTATGCGCTCGGGCTCGAGGAGACGCACTTCCGCAGCCCGAGCGGGCTGATCGACCGGGACAACTACTCGACCGCCTGGGACATGGCCTCGCTTGCCCGGTACGCGATGTGGAATCCGCGCTTCCGGGCGGTGGTGCGCACGCGCGTGAAGCTGGTGCCGTGGGCGCCGCCGACGTACGCGAAGGAGTACGTGAACAAAAACCACCTGATCGGCTCCTACCGCGGCGCGAACGGCATCAAGACGGGTTGGACGACGAAGGCGAAGCACTGCCTCGTCGCCAGCGTCCGACGGAACGGCGTGTGGCTGATCGCGGTCGCCCTGGGCGCGGACGACTCCTACGCCGACGTGAAGAAGCTGTTCGCGTACGGATTCGCCACGCACGGCTGATTCAGCGCTCCTGGAGGTACGCGAGCACCGCGAGCACGCGGCGGTGGTCGCTCTCCGACGGCGGCAGATGCAGCTTCTGGAAGATGCTCGCGATGTGCTTCTCGACCGCGCCGACGGTGAGCACGAGCGAGTCGGCGATCGCCGCGTTCGAGCGTCCCTCGGCCATCAGGGTCAGCACCTCCAGCTCCCGCGGCGTGAGCACGTCGAGCCGCTGGCCGCCGCGGTTGCCGAGGAGCTGCGAGACGACCTCGGGATCGAGGGCGGTCCCTCCCGCCGCCACGCGCCGGACCGCCTCGACGAAGTCGCCGGTGTCCAGAACGCGGTCCTTGAGCAGGTAGCCGACGCCGCCCGCCCCCGCCTGGGCGAGGAGCTCCGCCGCGTAGGTGTGCTCGACGTACTGCGAGAGGATCATGATCGCCGTGTCCGGCGCCGTCCGCCTGAGCTCGAGCGCGGCCCGGAGCCCTTCGTCGCGGAAGGTGGGCGGGAGTCGGATGTCGACGATCGCGAGGTCGGGCCGCTCGCGCAGGACGGCATGCACGAGCGCGTCGGCGTCGGCGACCTCGGCGACGACCTCCAGGTCGTTGTCGCGCAGGAGCCGGGCAAGCCCGTCGCGGAGCAGCGCGAGGTCCTCGGCGATCACGACGCGCACGGCAGCTCCGCCCGGATCGTGGTCGGCCCGCCGGTCGGGCTCTCGACCGTCAGCGTCCCGTCCAGCGCCTCCACACGCCGGCGCAGGCCGCCGAGCCCGCCCCCGGACGGGTCGGCACCGCCCTTGCCGTCGTCGGTGACCTCCACCGCCAGCATCCCGTCGTGCTCTCCGACCGAGATCTCGACGCGGCCGGCGCGGGAGTGCTTGGCCGCGTTCGCGAGCGCCTCGGCGGCGACGAAGTAGGCGGCGGTCTCGACGCGCGCCGGCGGCCGCCGGTCGAGATCGACGCGGACGATCGTCGGCAGCGGACTCCGGTCGGCGAGCGTGTCCAGCGCCGCGCCGATCCCGCGGTCGGTCAGCACCGGCGGGTAGATGCCGCGGGCCAGGTCGCGCAGCTCGACGAGCGCCTCGGCGACGCCGGCGCGCGCCTCGGCGACGAGGCGCTGCGCCTCCTCGGGGT
>JBKOVQ010000117.1:0-5086 GCA_046723985.1 Actinomycetota bacterium
GTTCACGCGAACGCGCTCCCCCGGCCGCGTCGGCGGAGCTACTCGTCGAAGGCGGCACACGCGTCGAGGAGGCATCGAGCCGGCGCAGCCCGACCGCGACCTCGAGCCGGGTGTGCACCCTGGTTGCACCGGATGCACACCAAGCGGTGTCGTGGGCGGATCCGGAGGTTTCGAAACGCAGGCCGACCCGCGGCCGTCCGCATACTGTCCGCGTGCGCAGGCTCTTCGTGCTGTGCCTCCTCGGGGCGGTCGCCGCCGGCTGCGGCGGCGGGACGACGACGGTCACCGTGACGATCACCCAGACGGTGACGCAGACCGAGACGACCGCCCCCACGAAGAAGACCGTGCGCGTCTACTTCATGCGGGACGGCAAGGTGGGGCCGGTGGCGCGCCGGCTCGAGACCGTCGATCGAGCATCGTTGCTCGCGGCCGTGGCCGCCGGGCCGACCGCCGTCGAGCGCGCGATCGGCTTCACGCAAGGAGAGGCGACCGAGCGGACGGCGGAAGAGGTCTACACCCTCTCCCAGTTTGCGCCGTCGAAGCCGGTCGACGTCAACGGCCGGAGCTACACGCGCGCCGACTTCGAAGATCTGACGCCGTCGATCCTCGTCGAGTCGCCCCTGCCGTTCGCGTCGGCGACCTCGCCGCTGCGCGTCTGGGGCACCGCGAACACGTTCGAGGCGACCTTCGACTACGAGCTGGTCGACAAGACCGGCAGGGTGATCTCCCACCACTTCGTGACCGCGACCTCGGGGAGCGGGACGCGCGGGACCTTCGACTTCACGGTGCCGTTCGAGGCGCCGAACGGACTCGGCAAGCTGGTCGTGTTCGAGCTCTCAGCAGCCGACGGCTCGCGCATCCACCAGGTCGAGATCCCGCTGACGCTCGGCTGATTCCGCAGCTCGTCGCTCAGGGCTTCGCAGGCGCGAGCTTGGTCCACTCCTCCTCGTACGCGAGCTTGTCGATCTTCACCTCTGCACCGGGATGCTGGGCCCGGAGGCTGAAGTAAGCGCCGCCCACGGCAGACGCGGGCAGCTCCTCGTAGACAGGGAAGCGGAGGTCGACGGCGCCGAGCGCCGGGCCTCCGACAGGAGCTCGGCGTCGGTGCATTCGCGACCCATGTCCCTCTATGGCGTAGGGAGCCGCGGATGTATCTCAGCGCTCGTAGGCGACCTCGCCGCTCTCGACCGTGACGGACTCGCCGTGCCCGACGGCGATCCGCAACCTGCCGTCGCGGTCGATCAGCTCCGCGACGCCCGAGGTGCCCTCGACCGACACCTGCCGGCCACGGAGAAAGTCCCGTGCGCCGAGGCCCTCGTAGACCGCGTCGAGGCCGCCGGCGCGCCACTGGTCGTAGCGCAGGCCGAGGTCGGCGAGCACGGCCTCGAGCACCTCGCCGCGGTCCCACTCGAGCCCCGTCTCGGTGCGGAGCGATCCGGCGCGCTCGGGCAGCCGGTCGCGAGTCTGGTTGAGGTTGACACCGATCCCGAGCGCGACCGCGCCATCGCGAGCCTCCGCGAGGATCCCGGCAACCTTCGTCCGCCGCAGCATCACGTCGTTCGGCCACTTGATCTGGACGGCAAGGCCGGTGAGCCGCTCGAGCGCGTCGGCGACTGCGACGCCGGCGACCAGCGCGAGCTGCGGCAGAGGCCAATCGACGGGCGGTTTGAGGAGGACGGAGGCGAGCAGGGCCTCGCCCGGCGGAGCCTCCCACGAGCGGCCGAGGCGGCCGCGGCCCGAGGTCTGGAAGTCGGCGACCGCAACCGTCCCCTCGACCATCGTGGGATCGAGGAGCTCCTGCGTCGACGCGCAGGAATCCACGTGGATTCGCTGCTCGCCGAGGGTCACGTCTTCTCCCAGACCGAGATGTGCTTCGTGCTCTCGCCGGTGAACGGCTCCCGCTTCCACCCGCTCCAGCGCTCGCGGAGCGTCATCCCCGCTAGCCGCGCCATCAGGTCGAGCTCACCGGGCCCGACCGACCGGAACGGGATCGACCGTCGTTCCCAACGGTCGTCCACGAGCGAGAAGTGATGCGAGACGAGCCGCTGGGTTGCGGCGTCGTACTCGTCGACCCCCACGTGCGTTTCGTTGAGGTCGAAGACCTCGAGCGGCCCGCTGCCCGGAACGCCGACCTCGATCACGAAGCAGCCGCCCGGGACGAGGTGGGCGGCCGCGTTCTCGAAGCACGCAACCTGGGCGTCCTGGGTGGTCAGGTTGCCGATCGTGTTGAAGACGAGGTAGACGAGCGAGAACGCGCCTTCGACCCTCGTGGTCGCGAAGTCTCCGATCGTGACGCGGATCTCCTCCGCACCCGGCTTGGCCAGCAGCCTCGCCACCATCGCCTCGGAGAGGTCGATCCCGTGCACGGGGACCCCCCGCTGCGCCAGCGGCAACGCGATCCGTCCGGTGCCGATCGCGAACTCGAGCGCGGCTCCGTCGCCGGCGAGCTCCGCGAGGACGTCGACCGTGGGGTCGACGACAGCCGGGTCGAACATCCGGGCGTCGTCGTCGTAGCGGGCCGCGACCGCTTCGCCGAAGTAGTCCTCCGGCATCAGAGCGCCTCGACCCGGACGGCCGAGACCTTGTACTCCGGCGTCCCGATCAGCGGGTCGCCGACGTCGTGCAGGAGCCAGTTCACCTTCGCCTGCGCGAAGTGGAGCGCCATCCAGACGAGCCCTGGATAGACGCGGTCGGAGTAGTGCGCCTCCGCCTCGAGCTCGCCTCGGCGCGAGACCAGCCGGGCGACGTCCCCGTCGGCGATCCCCAGCGCAACCGCGTCCTCGGCGTTGATCTCGAAGAACGGCCGCTCCTGCTTCTCGACCACGCCGTCCTCGCGCATGGTCATCGTCGCCGAGTTGTAGTGGTACAGCGTGCGTCCGGTCGAGAGGAGGAACGGGAACTCTGAGTCGGGCTGCTCGATCGGCGGCTGGTACTCGACCGGGAAGAACCGACCGCGGCCGTCCGGCAGGGCCGGCTTCGGCGCGTGGAGGTACGGCGTCCCGGGGTGATCGAGTTCGGTGCAGGGCCACTGGATCCCGTGCTCCTCGATCCGCGGGTAGCGGATTCCGTACCAGTTCGGACTGAGGTCGGCGAGCTCGTTCCAGACGTCCTCCGGCGAGGAGTAGGCCGGCCACGACCCGCCGAGCGCCTCCGCCATCTGGCAGACGATCCGCCAGTCCTCGCGGGCCTCGCCCGGACAGTCGAGCGCCTTGCGCACGCGGTTCACGCGCCGCTCCGTGTTCGTGAACGTGCCGTCCTTCTCCGCGAAGCTCGACGCCGGCAGGACGACGTCGGCGTACTTCCGAGTCGAGTCGTTGAGGAAGATGTCCTGCGAGACGATGAACTCGCACGCGGCGAGCCCCTCCTCGACGTGGTGGGCGTTCGGCTCGGTCTGGGCGGGGTTCTCGCCGACGAGGTAGAGCGCCTTCACGCGCCCGTCGTGCAGCCCCGAGACGATCTGGTCGAGCCGGTAGCCGGGCTCGGTCGGCACCTCGACTCTCCACGCCGCCTCGAACTTCGCCCGGATCTCGGGGTCGTCCACCGACTGGTAGCCCGGGAAGTAGGCCGGATTGGCACCCGAGTCGTTCAGGCCCTGGACGTTGTTCTGTCCGCGGAGGGCGTTCAGCCCGGTCGACTCGTAGCCGAGGTGTCCCGTCATGAGCACGAGGTTCGAGAGTGACCAGATGTTGTCGACTCCGCAGGCGTGCTCGGTCATGCCGAGCGTGTAGAAGATCGCCGCGTGCCGCTCACGGGCGTACTCGCGCGCCGTCTCGCGGATCGCCTCGGCCGGGACACCGGTCACCTGCTCGGCCTCCTCCGGCGAGTAGCGGGAGACGACCTCCCGCACCGCGCCGAAGCCGGCCGTGTGCTCGCGGATGTAGTCCTCGTCCTGGAGCCCCTCCTCCAGGATCGTGTGCATCATCGCGTTGATCAGCCAGACGTCTGCGCCGGGCCGCACCTGCAGATGCCGCTTGGCGATCTTCGTCAGCCAGATCTTGCGTGGGTCGGCGACGACCAGCGTCGCGCCCTTCCGCACCGCCTTCTTGATCCGCAGGGCCAGCACCGGGTGGGCCTCGGTCGTGTTCGAGCCGATCACGAGCAGGAAGCGGTCGTTCTCGATCTCCGGGATCGAGTTGGTGCTGGCTCCTCTGCCGAACGACCTGACCAGGCCGTAGAGGGTCGGAGCGTGTCAGGTCGCCTCGCAGGAGTGGACGGAGTTCGTCCCGACCACCGCCCGCGCCAGCTTCTGGATCAGGTAGTTCTCCTCGTTCGTCAGCCGGGCAGAGGCAAGGAACCCGACTGCCTGCGGCCCGTGTCGTTCCTTGACCCGGGACAGTCCCTCGGCCGCGGCCGAAAGGGCCTCGTCCCAGGTGGCCTGGTGGAGCTCGCCGTCGTCCCCGCGGATCAGCGGCTCGGTCAGCCGGTCCGGGTGATGGACGAAGTTGAACGCGAACCGGCCCTTCACGCAGAGGTTTCCCTCGTTCGAGACGTAGGACGGGTCCGACGTCACCTTCACGATCTGCTTCGTCTCGGGATCGACGTTCAGGTCGACCTGGCAGCCGACGCCGCAGAAGGTGCACGTCGTCTTCGTCTTCACCAGTGAGTCCTCGCGGCCGGCGGCAACGCCCTCTTCGAACTTTTCGTAGATCGCCCCGGTCGGGCAGACAGAGAGGCACCCGCCGCAGAGCTCGCACTCGGTGTCGAGCCAGCCCCGCCCCCAGGTCGGCACGACCCTCGCCTCGCCGCCGCGCCCCTCGAGCGAGAGCGCCGAGCACTGCATCACCTCCTGCGTGTAGCGCACGCAGCGCGCACAGAGGATGCAGGCGTCGGGGTCGTAGCCCATCAGCAGGTCTCGGTCCTCGTAGTGCTCACGCTTCGCGTCCGGGAGGACGAGCGGCGCCTCGACCCCGAGGTCGTCGGCGAGCGCGGTCAGCTCGTTCGGCCGGCCGCCGGGGCTCGCGTTCAGATGCTCGGCGAGCAGCATCTCCGTCAACGTCCGCTGGAACTGGGGTACCGACGAGTTGGTCGAGACGACCATTCCCTCCGCGACGCGCGTTGCACAGGCGGGCAACGGCCGCGGCGACCC
>JBKOVQ010000227.1:0-4189 GCA_046723985.1 Actinomycetota bacterium
TCTTACCGTCGAGGGGGAAGTCTCGCTACAGCTCGATGCCGAGCTTGCGTAGTTCGAGGATCGCCGCTCTGCGCCAGCGGATCGTGTCGGGAGAGAACGGGAGCGTGAACGGCATCCCGTTCTGTTTCCGGAGCGGCTTCCCGTCGCGAAGGACGCGGTAGTGGCCAGGCGTCGGCTCGACCGTGAGCCCGACGGACTCGAGCCGGCGGATGAACTCGCGGACGTCCTTCCTCATCTACGTGAAGATGATCTGGCCGCCGGCGGCCTTCTCGTAGAACTCGCCGACGCTGATGATCTCCTCGACCTGGGGGACGAAGTCGTCCATCGTCAGCTCGAACATGTCGACCGTCGCCTTGCACGCGTAGAGGCGGGCGCCGGAGTCGGCGACCAGCTCGATGAACTCGGGGATGGGCGGGATGTCGATCTTCTCCATCTGCCGCTTCATCATCTTGGTGGCGAGCGCCGAGAAGCCCGGGAGCGCGCCGATCCAGGTGGGCAGGTGCATGCCGGGGTTGCCGACGGTGGCGACCTTGATCTTCTCGTGGCGGTCTTTGCGGATCGCGTCGAGGCCGAAGAAGGTGAAGAAGAGGTCGGCCTCGATCCCCTCCATGCGGGCGCCGTTGGCCATGATCAGGCCGGGATAGATGCCCTCGAGCGAGCCCTTGGAGATGACGATCGCGACCTTCTCGATCGTCTCCGGCTCGGCGGGCTGGGTCTTGGGTTGTTCGAGTAGCTCGGTCATGGTGTGCTCCTTCCTAGATGCAGCCCTTGGGCTTGGGGATGCCGCCGATCTTGGCTGCGAGCTTTGCGGGCCCCTTGGGGAAGAGCTGGTACAGCTCCTTGATCGGTACGCCGGATTCCTTGCCGAGCGAGCGGATCGAGGGAGCGGTGCCTGTGGCGAGGTAGCGCTCGCGCATGAACCTGACGACGAGCCAGTGCCTGTCGGTCAGCTCGGGGACGCCGTTCTCGGCGGCGATCGCCTCGGCGATCTGCTCGTTCCACTGCTCCGGGGTGGTGAGGAAGCCCTCGGCGTCGACATCGACCGGGGCATCGGCAATCAGGGTCATGGTCATCTCGTCCTCCTCTCAGGTTTGAACCGGGACGCGCTTCTTGCCGGTGGACGGCATCGCCGGCCCGATGCCAGGGATCTCGCGGCCAGGCAGGAGGGCGTGCCAGTAGACCCACTGGAACGCGAGCTTGCCCAGGTGGTTGAGCCTGGACTCGCGCAGCAGCGGCAACCCGAACACAGTTGGGAAGTGGCCGGGGAGTGGCTCGGTCTCGTAGTTGAAGTCGATCAACAGGGCCTTGTGGAAGCCGGTCTCGATGAAGCAGTTGGCGTGCCCGTCGTAACCAGTGTCCAGCTCCTCGTCGGCGAGGTAGCGGGCGATGTTCTCGGTCAGCACCTCCGCCTCGAAATGAGTCACCGAGCCTGCTTTCGAGGTCGGCAGATCGGTCGCGTCGCCGAGTGCGAACACGTTCTGCTTGACCGCCGTTTGTAACGTGCGCTTGTCGGTAGGGACGAAGCCGAGCGCGTCGCCGAGTCCGGGTGAGCGCTCGACATATGGCGCCCCCCCCCGTGCAGCGGAATCGTGACAAGAAGGTCGAAGTCGAGCTCACGGCCGTCGTAGGAGGTGAGCGTGCCGCCGACGCCGTCGACCTCGCCGGCGTTGAACTCGGTCACGAGCTCGATCTCCTTTTCGGCGAGCAGTCCGGCCAGGTGCTCGGAGGCGATCGGCTTCGTGAACGCTGCGTCGAGCGGCGTCACGTAGACGAGCTCGGTGCGACCGCGGAGGCCACGCTCGCGCAGGTGCCAGTCGGCCAGGAAAGCGAACTCGAGCGGCGCGACCGGGCACTTGATCGGCATGTCGACCAGGTTGACAAGCAGGCGACCGCCGTCGAAGCGCTCGAGCGCCCCCTGGAGTGCCTCTGCTCCTTCCGCGCTGTAGAAGGTGAAGACGCGCTCGTTCCAGCCGGCACCTGTCATCCCTTCGGTCTCCTCCGGCTGCAGACGCACGCCGCTGGCGACCACGAGCACGTCGTAAGGGAGCACCGAGCCGTCGTCGAGTAGCACCTCGTCGCGCTCGGTCCAGACTTCCTCGACCTCGTTCTCATGGAAGACGACGCCGTTGCGCAGAAGGCGCCGGCGTGGCCGCACGATCTCGTCAACATGCGCGAGCCCGAAGGGGACGAAGAGCAGGCCCGGCTGGTAGACGTGCCGGTCGTCGCGGTCGACGACGTGGATCTCGGCCTCGTCCGGGCCGAAGCGGCGGCGCAGCCGGTTGGCGGTCATCGTGCCGCCGGTCCCGCCGCCGAGGATCACGATCTGCCTCTTGCTCATGATGCATCTCCTGTTCCTCATGATGCATCTCCTGTTGCCACGAGCGTGAGCCCGGCCTGGTGCTCGCGGCGCTCAAGGTGCTCGACGAACTCGATGCCGGCCTCGATCGAGTGGCGAAGCGGACACGAGCGGGCGACTTTCTCCAGGCGCTCGAGCTGTGCCTCGCTGAGCTCGCCGCCGAGCTTGATCGCGATCTCGAACCGGCGCGGGGTCGAGCGGTTGTCGTACTCGACCTCTACCGTCACCTCGCCGAGCTCCCACCTCTTTGTCCGCGCATACATCACGAGCGTCGTCGAGACGCAGGCGGCCAGCGAGGCGGGGAACAGCTCGTGCGGCGCCGGCCCGCTCCCGTCACCGCCGAGGCGCTGTGGCTCGTCCGTGATCAGACGGTGCTGGCCGTCGATCACCACCTCCTGCCGGAGCGTGCCAGGGATCGAGCGGGCTGTCGCGGTCAGACTCATTTCTCTGCCGACAGCCTGCTTGCAGCGCGCGGGCACGCCATCGGGGCGCCCGCGGAACGCCGTGCGGACAACTACGCAGCTGAGTAGTTGTCCGTAACGGGATCAGCGCCGCTGCGGATGGCGGGCGCGTCGCCCCACACGACGATCGGGGGACAAAGGAGGTCACGATGAACCGCACACGCCGACGATGAGCGCCCAGAACCTCGCCAAGTTCCAGGCTTACCTGAAGGGCTTCGGCGGCATGCGGACCGACGCCGCCAAGCTCGTGCCGCTGCTCGCGCAGGCGCTTCAGATGACGCCCGCGCAGGTCCAGGCGATGATGGCGACGCAGCTGCCGTCGATGGCCGCGATGCTGCAGAACCTGCCCGCCATGCAACGCGACTTCGACGCGTTGCTCGGGACGTTGCAGCAGAACGTCGACATCTTCAGCCAGGTCCCTGCGGGGCTCGCGCACTACGAGCCGCTCGTGACGACGACGCAGGCGAACGTGGACAACTACAAGCAGGTCAACAGCCTGCCCGACTTCCGGCTGTTCACCGTCTTCTTCGTCGTCCCCGGTGCGTTGCTGATCCTGCTCGCCGGCTACGGCCTGTTTGGGAGCTCGCTCCGGGGTCGAATCTCCTTCCACCATCACGCCCGCCCGACGCACGCATGATCCGACCGACGCCACAGGTGACGGCCTGGCCGACGAGGCCTCACCCCATCGCAAGGAGACCGAGGATGACCGTCTCGCACCCGCTTCCCGATGACCTGGTCGAACTGATCGCCGAGCGCTTCCGCGCGCTCAGCGAGCCGACGCGGATCAAGCTGCTCGACCGGCTGCGCGAGGGCGAGGCGACCGTTCTCGAGCTGACCGAGCAGATCGGCACGACGCAGCAGAACATCTCCAAGCACCTCGGCGTCCTGCAGCGGAGCGGGATCGTCGCCCGACGCAAGCAAGGCAACTTCGCCCACTACCGGATCGTCGACGACGGCGTCTTGTCGCTCTGCGAAGCCGTCTGCGGCAGCTTGCAAGAGCAAGTCGAGTCGCTCCGCCAGCTCGTCGGCGAGGCGAGCGCCTGATGCTCGAGCTCTACCAGACCGAGTGGAGCCCGGCCTAACGCCGGGTGACCGCGTCACATCCCGTTACGGGACCGTCTTACGCGCGAGACTCTGAAATCTCCTCGATGAGCTGCCCGATCTTTTTGTCCTTCACCTCGTGGACGACGTCAGCCTGGGCGAGGATCCCGACCACACGGTCGTCCTCGATCACCGGCAGCCTGCGAACCTGCCGATAAGCCATCTGCTCGAGCGCCTGATCGAGCGACTCGTCCGGATATGCGGGACTGACCTGCCTGGTCGCGACCTCGCCCGCCGCTGTCGAGCGTGGATCCTTTCCCGCGGCCACGAC
>JBKOVQ010000093.1:0-8104 GCA_046723985.1 Actinomycetota bacterium
GGTGTGGTGTGGCCGGTGGCGGTTGTGTGAGTCGGAACAAACATCGAGCCCTCCCATCGGTTGCGTCTCCGACAAGCCGCACTCCAGGAGGGCTCGTTTGACCTCAGCCCAGCCGACCGTCAACAACGTCTCTGGGAACTACAACTAGGCCGCTTGCAGCTTCTCGCGCCACCCAGGGTCGAGGTCGCGCAGCCGCTGCACGCGCTCAGCGACCGGCGGGTGGGTCACGAACAGCTTCGCCAGCCCCTCCTCGGCGAACGGGTTGATCGTGTACAGCGGCTCGGTCGCCGGGCTGGCGCGAAACTCGACGAGCTCGCTCGCTTGATCCAACCGAACGAGCGCGTCGGCCAGTCCGTGCGGCGACTCGCACAGCTCGGCCGCCCGGAGGTCGGCGTCGAACTCGCGGCGCGGGGAGAGCAGGAGGTGCGTGAACGACGCAGCGAGGGGACCGAGGACGTAGAGCAGCACTCGCGAGAGCCAGCCTCCCAGGCGCGAGAACTCGACGAGCGACCCCGCGAGCACCACCACCGTCGTCTGCACGAGTACGTCGCGGTTTCGGATATGCGCGATCTCGTGGGCCACGATCCCCTCCAGCTCGGCCGGTGACGGCGAGCCCAACATCCCCGTGCTGACTGCGATCGACGAACTTCCGAGGCTGCGCCCCACCGAGAGCGCGCGCGGAAAGGCGTCTGGGATCACGTACAGCCGCGGCTTGACCACCCGCGCCCGCACCGAGAGCTGCTCGACCACCGTCTGAAGCGGCTGGGCCTCTCCCGGGAGCAGCTCCCGGGCGCCGACCATTCCGAGGACGATGCGATCCGAATAGAGGTAGGAGCCGACGCCGACCAGCGCCCCGCCGAAGCCGAAGACGAGGGCCACGCGCAAGCCGCCGATCCACCAACCGAGGGCCCCGAGCAGCGCGCACAGACCGACGAGCAGCGCCCAGGCCTTCAGGATGTTGCGGATCGCCGGCCAGGCGGCTCGCAAGACTTAGCTTTCGTCGTCGCGCTCGTCCTCGGCGAGCCCACGCGGCGGCCAATCCGGCTCCGGCGCGTCACAGCGGCTCGAGCAGTGGAGGGAGGCCACGTTCTGAAGCGGGATCAGGATGTGGCCGTTCAGTTCGACGTGCGCGACGTCGTCGACGGCGCAGTACGAGGTGAGCACGCCGTCCTGGTAGTCGCCGTTCATCAGCGCCACCTCGACCTGCTCGCCTTTGTACTTGCTCGTGTAGTCCTCCACGCGGTCAGTCTACTCCGCGCAGGATGCCCTCCTGGAGTTGGACCCTGACGACGTGGCAGTTCTCGATGCGCGAGACGCCGTCGATTCCGCATTCCGCCAGCACTGCCCGCAGCGGTCCGCCGTGCGAGACGACGAGCACGCAGCCCTCGGGATAGGCATCGGCGATGTGTTGCAGCGCGGCGCGGACCCGGGCAAGCATCGCCTCCTTCGTCTCGCCGTCGCCCCAAGGTCCCTCGCGGGCCTCGGGAAAGCGGGCGAAGATCTCGTCGTCCGTGAGCCCTTCCCAGGTTCCGAAGTGCCGTTCGCGGAGATCCGACAAGGCGATGACGTCGAGTCCGCGTGGCTCGGCGACGAGGCGCGCCGTCTCGTGCGCCCGCATCAGGTCGCTCGAGTAGACAGCGTCGATCGGCTCCTCGGCGAGCTCCGCGCCGAGCGCTCGTGCCTGCGCTCGGCCGGTGGCGTTCAGCGGCGTGTCGGAGTGCCCCTGGACGCGCCGGCTGACGTTCCAATCGGTCTCGCCGTGCCTCACGAGCAGGATCCTGGTCATCCGCGGATACGCTAGCGGGCCATGGATCTCGGCCTCACCGACCGTGTTTGCGTGGTCACCGGCTCGACCGCGGGCATCGGGCTCGAGGTTGCCCGACTGCTCGCGGATGAAGGCGCGCGGGTGGTCACATGCGGACGAGGGGAGGCGCCGCGCATCGGCGAGGCGCTGCACGTCACGGCCGATCTGTCGTTGCCCGGCGAGCCGCAGCGGATTGTCGAGGCAGCCGCTGGGCTCGGTGGGATCGACTGCCTGGTGAACAACGTGGGTGCCGCGCGCCAGGCGCGCTTCGAGGAGGTGCCAGACGAGGAGTGGGATGCCTACTGGCAGCTCAATCTGATGAGCCACGTTCGTGCGATCCGGGCTGCGCTCCCTACGATGCGCGAACGCCGCGGCGGGGCGATCGTGAACGTCTCCTCGACGGCGGCGAAGCGACCGTCGACGGGGATGCCGCACTACTCGGTGACGAAGGCGGCAATGCTGTCGCTCTCGCGCTTGGTCGCCGACCTCTACGCGAAGGACGGGATCCGCTGCAACGCCGTCACGCCGGGGCCAACCGCGACTGACGCCTGGCTGGGCGAAGGCGGTCTGGCCGACCAGCAGGGCGGCGACCGCGACGAGGTGCTCGCGAAGGTCGGCGCTGGGCGTCCCCTCGGCCGGCTCGCCCGCCCCGAGGAGATCGCCGCCGTGATCGTTTTCCTCTGTTCCGACCGCGCCTCGTACGTCACCGGCGCGGCCTGGAGCGCCGACGGCGGGACCGTGCCGATCATCATCTGACCCTGGTCGTGACGTTGGGTCCGTTCTCGGCGTTATCGCCGTGTTAGCCGGGCCTCCTAGGCTCTGGCCATGAACGCGCGCGAGCCGATGTTTGATCATTTCCGGCTATTGACCCGCGATCGTGACAGGTGTCTGCTCCGTCAGGGCTCGAGGAGCCACGCGCGAGCGCTCGGTCGAAGGGAATCGGTCGGATCGCGGTCGTTCTGGGCGTCGGCCTCTTTCTTGCTGTGGCTGGCGCAGTGCATGCCCGAGCCGCATCGCCCAGGGTGGCACTCGATCCGGCTCCGGTTTCGGGGACACGGCCGGCAGCGTCGCCGGGACCGTCGTACCGCCCCTCCTTGCCAGGGAAACGCTGCATGCGACCAGCCTCCGCAGCATCGCGCGAAGTTCCTGGTGGGGCGGCCCGGTCGTCACGAGCACCGGCGAGACGACTGGAACGCTGACCTGGACCGCGAAGAAGACGTAGCGGACCGAACTGGAGGGGGCCGGCGCTGGCGTCGGCCCCCTTCGCCTTCGTACGAGCAATCGCGCCGGTTCAGCGACTACGCTGGGACGTGATGCCCGAGTTGGCGGGAAGGGTCGGAGATGCGTTCGAGGCGCGTGTGCGCGAGCAGGAGGACGCCTGGTTCTCGCCGCTTGCGGTTCGCTCGTACGAGACCGGCGGGCGCCAGCGCGACGAGGAGCCGTGTCCGGTGCGCACGCCGTTCCAGCGCGACCGCGACCGGATCGTGCACTCGAAACCGTTCCGCCGGCTGAAGGGCAAGACCCAGGTCTTCATCGATCCACAGGGCGACCACTACCGCACCCGGATGACCCACACGCTGGAGACGACCGCTATCTCGCGGGTCGTCGCCCGCGCGCTTCGGCTGAACGAGGATCTGACCGAGGCGATCGGGCTCGGCCACGACCTCGGCCACACACCCTTCGGGCACGCCGGCGAGGATGCCCTCGACTCCGCACTCCGCGAGCGCTTCGGTCTTGGCTTCCGCCACCATGAGCAGTCGTACCGAATCGCGCGTGGGCTCAACCTCACCCACGAGGTCTGCGAGGGGATCCTCACCCATACCGGGCCTGTCGAGCCCGAGACGCTCGAGGGCAAGATCGTCCGACTCGTCGACCGGGTCGCCTACATCAACCATGACATCGACGACGCGGTTCGCTACGGGCTGCTCGACGAGCGCGATCTGCCTCGTCACGAGATCGGGCTGCTCGGGCCTACCGGCGGGCAGCGCATCGATCGGCTCGTCCACGACCTCGTCGAGACCTCCGCAGACGCCGGCGACATCAGGCAGAGCGACGAGATCGGTGGCGCGATGCACCGTCTCCGCGACTTCATGTTCGAGCGCGTGTACCTGGCCGAGCAGGCGCAGGAAGGGCATCACCGCGCCCACGCGACGATCGAGCGCATCGTGTCCCATCTGGTCGAGCGCGGAGACTCGGCCGACGAGATCGTCGAGTATGTCGCGGGCATGACTGATCGCTTCGCGCTCGCGTACGCTGCGAAGCTCTGATGGCCCGGATCAAGGACTCGTCCGTCGAGGCGGTCAAGGGCGCGGCCGACATCGCCGCTCTCGTCGAGCCGCACACCCGGCTGCGCAAGTCCGGAGCCCGCTACGTCGGTCTCTGTCCCTTCCACCAGGAGAAGACCCCGAGCTTCGGCGTGACGCCGGACCGGGGCACCTTCAAGTGCTTCGGGTGCGGGGAGGGAGGCGACGCGATCACCTTCGTCGAGAAGAAGGAGAACCTCGACTTCGTCGGCGCGATCGAATGGCTCGCCGACCGGTTCGGGGTAGAGCTCGAGTACGAGGAGACCTCGCCCGAGCAGGACCGGCTGCGGAAGCGCCGCGAGCGGCTGTTCCAGCTCCTCGACCGGGCGGCGATCTTCTACGAGCGGTACCTCTGGGAGTCGGAGGCGGGCGCGTTCGCGCGCGATTACCTCGGCTCGCGCGGGCTGGGCGAGGAGATCTGCCGCGAGTTCCGCCTCGGCCTCGCGCCGGGCGGTGCCTCGCTTACCCGGGGTGCCCTCGAGCAGGGGTTCGCGCGTGACGAACTCGCCGGCGCGGGGCTGACCAACAGGCGCGGAAACGACTACTTCTCACGCCGGCTGCTGTTCCCGCTCGCCGACGCCCGCGCCCGCGTCCGGGGCTTCCAGGCGAGGCGCCTGTTCGACGATGACCCGCTCCCGGCGAAGTACGTCAACTCGCCGGAGGGTGACCTGTTCCGCAAGGGCGATCTGCTCTACGGCCTCGACCTCGCCCGGGTCGCAATCGCGAAGGGTGACCACGCTGTGATCGTCGAAGGCAACCCCGACGTGATCGCGTTGCGCCAGGCCGGCTTCGAACCCGTCGTCGCCGCGATGGGGACGGCGCTGACCGAGGCGCAGCTTCGCGAGCTCTCCCGTCTGACGAGGCACGTCTCGCTCTGCTTCGACGCCGATGCCGCCGGGCAGGACGCGACGCTGCGCGGAATGGAGCTCGCCGCTGCGCAAGGGTTCGACATCCGCGTGGTCTCGCTTCCCGCCGGCACCGACCCGGCCGACGACCCGGCCGCGTTCGAGACTCGCCTTGCGGACGCGAACAGCTACCTGCGGCACCGGGTCGAAGCGGAATGGGCGCGCGACCCCGACCGTCAGCGGTACTTCAAGCGCGTCGAGGAGATCCTCAACTCGGCGCCAGACTCTCCCGATCGGCAGGAGGCCTGGCGCTTCGCGAACGACAAGCTCGGACTGACGGTTCCGATCCGTGCGGTCCGTGGCCGGCGCGAGCAACCATCCGAGTCCGTGAAGGTGCTGGACGCCGAGCAGCGACGCGAACGGCGCGCTCTGGCCGGGGTGGTCGTCCATCCGGATGCGACGAGAGACCTGCTCGCGGTCATCCCGGCGGAGCATTTCGACGTCGAGTTGCACAGACGGGTCCGCGCGCATCTCCTCGACACTTCGGACACCGCCGACCGCGAGCTGGTGACCGTTCTCGCCGAGCTGGACGCGCTGGCGGCGGATGAGTCGATCGACGAGCCGACCGCGAAGGAGCTGCTGCTCCGGCTCCGGGAGCGCGGGATCAAGCGCGAGCTCGCCCGCTCCGACGACCTCGAGCGGACGGCGAAGCTGCAGGCCGACCATCGGCGGATCCAAGAGGCGATCGACAGCCTCACCTGAAAACGCGACGTGGGCGACGAGCTACCCTGTCGGGTGCGGGAGCCCCTGGGGTGGGGCTGAGAGGCGGCCTCGAGGCCGCGACCGAGGAACCTGATCTGGGTCATGCCAGCGAAGGAAGGGACGAGATGAACGACTCATTGGTGATCGCCGGCCGGGAGCTCCGCTCGCGCCTGATCACGGGTACCGGCAAGTACTCCTCGCCCGAAGCCATGCGCGACGCGGTGATCGCCTCCGGCTGTGAGCTGGTCACCGTTGCGGTCGGCCGCATCGACCTCGACACGGTCGAGGAGGCGATCACCGACTACCTGCCGGACGACGTGACCCTGCTTCCGAACACGGCCGGGTCGGCCACGCCGGAGGAGGCGATCAGGATCGCACGGCTCGCCCGCGCAGGCGGTCTCCCCGACTGGATCAAGCTCGAGGTGATCCCCGACCCGCGGTGGCTCCTCCCCGACCCGATCGGGACGCTCGAAGCGGCCGAGCAACTGGTCGAAGAGGGGTTCACCGTCCTCCCGTACGTGTTCCCGGACCCGGTGCTCCAGAAGAAGCTCGAGGCGATCGGGTGCGCGGCCGTCATGCCGCTCGCCTCGCCGATCGGCAGCGGCCGCGGCCTGAAGCTCCGTCACGCGATCGAGATCATGGTCGAACAGGCCGAGGTGCCGGTCGTCGTCGACGCCGGCCTGGGCGCCCCCTCGCAGGCGGCCGAGGCGATGGAGCTCGGCGCCGACGCCGTCCTCGTCAACACGGCGATCGCGCGCGCCGACGATCCGGCCGCGATGGCGGGAGCGTTCAGGGCCGCCGTCGAAGCCGGCCACGCCGCCCGGCTCGCAGGCTTGATCGAGGAGCGCGAGACCGCGGAGGCCTCCAGCCCGGCCGGGGGTCTCGCCGGCCGAACGTGACCGTCACCGTCAACGGCCGCGCGCAGGAGACCAGGCCGGGGGAGACCGTCGAGTCGCTGCTCGACCGCCTCGGGCTCGCCGCCCGCTACGCGCTGGTCGAGCGAAACGGCGAGCCGGTCGAACGGGATCGTTACGGCGACACGGCGCTCGAGGACGGCGACACCCTCGTCGTCGCACGCCCGGTCGCCGGTGGATAGCCGCTTGTACTTCATCACCCCGGCGCGAGCCGATCTCGAAGCCTTGCTCGAGGCGGCGATGCGGGGTGGAGTGGACATCGTGCAGATCCGCGAGAAGGCGCTCGCCGACGGCGCCTTGCTCGAGGTGCTGCGCCGCGCGCGCGAGGTGACGCGCAGGCTGGGCGTCCCGCTCGTCGTCAACGACCGAGCCGACCTCGCCCGCCTGGCGGAGGCGGACTACGTCCATGTCGGCCAGGACGATCTGCCGGTCGCGGCCGCGCGCACGTTCGGCATCGGCGTCGGGCAGTCGACGCACGCCGCGGCCGAGCTCGCGGCGACCGATGCCGACTATGCGGGCGTCGGCCCGGTGTTCGAGACGCCGACGAAGGCCGGCCGGCCTGCGGTTGGGCTCGAGTACGTCCGCTACGCAGCGGCACACGCGCGCGTGCCGTGGTTTGCGATCGGCGGGATCGACGAGGCCAACGTCGCAGAGGTCGTGGCCGCGGGGGCGACACGGATAGCCGTCGTCCGGGCGATCGGAGACGCCGAGGACCCCGAGCGGGCAGCTGCCGCACTCCGCGCAGCACTGCCGTAAATGTGCGAAAGGCGCCTCGCGGCGCCTCTCTAGCTCCGGGGGTGGGATTCGAACCCACAGCCCTCCGGTTAACAGGGCGAGCGCAACAGGGCCATTTGGCTACGGAAGTGGGGTTTCGGCCCCGCTTCCACCCCCTAAAGTACCGTCAGATCCGCTCGGGTCGGTACCAAGTGCGGTACTAAATTCCCAGGTTCGATCCCTGCCCGGCCCATTCATTCCTCGCGACGATCGCGTCGAGTACTGCGGATTGGTGGTCGCCTCCTCCAGCAGCTTCCGCGCACGGCCGCCGAGGCCGATGCGGGTCCGCCCCTCGGCCGTATCGAGTCCGGCTCGGGGCGAGGAGGTCGTCGTGACGGGTGAGGCTCTTACGTCTGAGAGACTCGTTCATGGAGCACCGGCGACCTCTGGAACGGAGACCGAATGTCACGCCAAGACAGATCACGCTCGGTGGCCGGTCCGGCGTCCAACCGCGAGAGCGAAGGCAGGACGCTCGGCCGACGCCTGCACCGCTTCCTCGTTCCGGTACCCAAGCTCGGGCCGCCCATCAATCCGGCTCTTCTGAAGCGCGAACGGGAGCGTGCGGAGCGGAGGCAGAACCGGGCCGCGGACAAGATCACCGCGTTTTCGGGGTCGATGCTCTTCGTCTACCTCCACGTCATCTGGTTCGGCTGCTGGATCGGCTTCGGCGTAGAGGACTACCCCTACGGTCTCTTGACGATG
>JBKOVQ010000205.1:0-16578 GCA_046723985.1 Actinomycetota bacterium
ACGAGCGCCGCCAGTGCGATCACCGGCAGGAGGCCGACGCCGATCGCGAACGCACCGCCGGCCGAGAGACCGTAGACGATCATCCGATGGCGGTAGTAGCCGGTGGCGACGAGCCAGCTCTGCGAGAAGGCGCCGACGCTGGCGCTGAACACGATGATCGCGCCAATCGTGAGCACGACGAAGCCGACCCAGTCCCAGGTCGACCAGCCGGCCCGCCAGCGCCGCACCGGCTCGCTCGTCCAGGCGAGGAAGAGCACCGCGAGCACGTACGCGACGATCAGGATCGCCAGCTGACCGCGCACGAACAGCGCGAAGAGCACCGACACCGAGGCTGCGATGTTCCACCGCCATGAACGCGTAACGAGCCCCTTGGCGATCAGCAGGAAGGCGACCGTGCACGAGGGGTAGGCGAGCGGCTCCTCGATGATGAAGGACGCATATGCCAGCGACGGTGCGGCGACCGCACCCACCGCCGCGAACAGCGCCCACGGCCGCGAAACGACCATGCGGGCGAGCAGGTACGTGGGGAAGATCGCCGACGTCATCACGATCACGTTGAAGTACTTGATCGCCGAGTAGGCGGTGTGGACGTCGTGGATCCGCCAGAACGGCGCGATGAAGTACGTGTAGAGCGTGTCGAAGGCGACCGAGTGGTGCCGCTCGGCCGCCTGTCCGGTCTCGGCGATGCTGCGCGCGATCTGCGTGTACTTCAGCTCGTCCGTGAACAGCCACGGGGTCACGTGGCCCCGGGTCTGCCAGCCGTAGAGGACGCAGAGCCAGAGGTACGCGACAACGACCGGGACCGCGTTTGTGAGGCGGTCCGACCACGAGCTCTCGCTGACCGTAGGGACGGGCGTGGCGGCAGGTGCGGCCGCGGTCACGAGTGATTCGGGGCCGCGCCGAGCACGGCAACGGGGTCGAGGTCGGTCTCGCGCCGCACGAAGCGGCAGGGAACGGCGGCTGCGGCGCAGGCGCGGACGACTGCGTCGAGCCGTTCGGCAGGTGCGTGCGGGATGGTGACGAGCACGGCGTCCGGCTGCGCCGTCGCCAGGATGCGCTCGATGTCGAACGTCCCGCCCCGCACCGGGACGCCCAGGAGGCGGCGGCGGTGCAGGCGCGGATCGTCGTCGACGAAGCCGACGACGCGCTCCCCAGAGGTCTCGCGGAGCTCGCGGAGCAGGCTGCGGCCGGAGCGGCCCGCACCGACGATCAGCGTGCGGCGCGCGTCGCGCTCGCGCAGCGTCGAGCGCGCCCGGAACAGCGCCCGCTCCCCGAAGCGCGAGGCGCCGATCACGGGCATGCAGAGCAGCGCGTCGAGCACGAAGACGCTGTAGGGAAAGTCGCCGAGCGGCGTCGTCCCGACCACGATCCCGACCGCGGCCAGCTCCGAAAGCACGACCCCGACGACGATCGAGGCGGCTTCCCGCGAGCCCGCGAACCGCCAGATGCCCTGGTAGAGGCCGAGCAGGATGAACGCGAGGTAGCGGGTGACGAGCACCGCCGGCAGCGCGACCGTGAACACGTGCCGCTGATACGAGGTGCCGGTGCCCTGGACGATGAGGAAGTACGCGGCCGCGAAGCAGGCCGAGATCAGGACGAAGTCGAGCAGCGCCTCGAACAGCCGGCGCCGGTGGAGCACGACCGTCCGCAGCATCCAGCCGCCCGGCACCACCTCCTCGTCGGTCAGGCGACCGCGCTCGAGGTCGACCAGGAAGCCGGCGAACTGGACGAGCAGCGCAAAGGTGACGAGCACGCCGACGAGCGTTATCCGGTAGTCGCCGAGCACGCTGTACGCGAGTGAGGTCGCCCCGAGGCCGGCCGCGATCGCCGCCAGCAGCACGACTGTCTTCTGCTCCGACAGCCCTCCGCGGACGAGCCGGTGCGAGGTGTGATCCTTCCCGCCCTGGTGGATCGGGCGCCGCTCGCGGACCCGGACGGCGGTGACGAGGGCTGTGTCGAGAATCGGGATCGCGAGGACGAGGACCGGGAGCAGCAGGGTCGCGACCGTCGTCTCCGCCACCTTCCAGCTCGTCGCCAGCCCGAGCGCACCGAGCGTGAAGCCGAGCACCTGGCTCCCGGAGTCGCCCATGAAGACGAGCGCCGACTTTCCGGGCCGGAAGTTGAAGAGCAAGAAGCCGAGGCAGGCAAGCCCGAGGCTGAGCGCGAGGACGAGGAGCAGCCGCTCCTGGTGGACGGTGACCGCGTCGATCGCGAAGAAGATGGCCGCGATCAGCGCCAGGGTGCCGGCCAGCCCGTCCATGTTGTCGAGCAGGTTGAAGGCGTTCGTCATCCCGACCAGCCAGAGGAGGCCGAGGATCGTCGCGAGCACGTCGTTCGAGACGATCTGGACCGAGAGGCCGGTAGAGAGTGCGATGGCCGCGGCGCCGAACTGGGCGGCGAGCTTGAGCCACGGCGGCAGCGTGTAGACGTCGTCGATCAGGCCTGCGGCGAAGAGCAGGGCCGCGCCGCCCAGGATCCCGAGCAGCTCCTCGTGGGCCTCGACGCCGCCGGCCGCAATCGCCACGGCAATGCCCGCGGCGAACCCGAGGAAGATGCCGACGCCCCCGAAGGTCGGGGTGGCGTGCTCGCTCCAGCGCTCACCCGTCGGGTGGGCGACGAGACGCCGCGCGACGGGGGAGTGCAGAAGCGACCAGATCACGAACGCGGCCACGGGCAATGCGACCGCTGCGGCGGCTGCACTCACGGCCGACACCGTAACCGAGCGGTGTTAGGCATTGGTGTGGAGATACTCAAAGGGTGATCCTCCCGCTCGACGTCATGCGCTGCCCCGTCTGCCGTGCGCGCCTCGATGAGGCTCAGGACGGGCTCCATTGCACCGGCTGCCTGGCCGTTTTCCCGGTCGAGGACGGGATCCCGCGGTTGCTCGACGACCGGATCCCCGGAATCGCCGAGAAGCGGGCGGAGATCGAAGGCTGGCCGGCGATGGCGCGCGCCGAGGGCTGGTACGAGCCGGACGACGAGATCGACGCCCACCTGCCGTATCTGACCCGCGATCTCGCCTGGGAGGACCGGACGTGGCGGGCGAACGAGCACTCGTTCTCACTGCTCCTGGAGCGCCATGTGCGGCCGGGGATGCGCGTGCTCGAGGTCGGCGCCGCGAAGGCCTGGGCGGCCCAGCACCTCGTTCCGCGGGGCGTCGACTACGTCGCCACCGACATCCTCGCCGACCCGATCATCGGCCTCGGTCGTGGGGCGTTCTACGAAGCCCGCGTCGGGCCGTTCGCGCGGATCCAGGCTGACGGCGAGCACCTGCCGTTCGCGACCGGCGCCTTCGATCTCGTCTACTGCGTCGCCGCGTTGCACCATGCGCTCGAACTGCGCAGGATGGTGGCCGAGATGGCGCGCGTCACGCGCCGTGGCGGGACGGTCGCGGCGCTGAACGAAGGGACGCGGGCTGTGCGGGCGAGCGGCGACGTCGAGGACCAGGAGCACGAGAAGAGCTTCGGGATCAACGAGCACGTGCACACGCTCTACGCGTACCTGTGGGCGTTTGCTCGGGCGGGGCTCGCCGTCCGGCGGGTCGAGCACGCCGAGGGAGACGATGACTTGCGCGGCCGGCGAATCGGCGGCAAGCTCCGCCGGCTGCCGCTCGTCGGCCGCTCGGCGGCAACGTGGTTCGCGCAAACCTGTTACGGCTACAGCGGCGTCAGCCTGTTTGCGAGGAAGCTGGTTTGAGCCTCTCCGTGAACGTGATGACGCGCGGGCCGGGCGACCGGGTCGCCGCGATGGTGGCGCTGTTCCGTGGAGTCGCCGACGATCGCGAAGCCTTTCGCGTGCGCCTGCGCGAGCGAGGAGTCGGGACGCCACTCCACTATCCGGAGCCAATCGACCGGCAGCCGGCGCACACGTCGCTCGCAGGCGGCCTGCCGCTCGACGTTTCGGAGCGCCTCTGCGCACGCGTCGTCAGCCTCCCGCTCTACGCGGAGCTGACCGACGCCGAGGCCGAGCAGGTGGTCGAGGCGGTGCGGGCGGCGTGAGGCGACTGCTCTGGCGTCTGAAGTGGAGGATCAAGGCGATCACGTCGCCGATCCTGATCCTCGGGCGCAAGCGTGCCCTCGGGCTGCGGACGCCGGCGCCTCCGGACGAGAAGGGTCTGACCCTTGCAAGGGGTCTGACTCCGGAGGAGCCGCCGGAGTGGGAGTACGTCCCCCAGGGGTGGGCGCGGTCGACGAAGAGATTGAACGTCGAGGCGGTTGCCCGCGCCTACCGCGAGAAGTGGCCCGCCTACCTCGCCGCGATCCGGGCGCCGAACCCGCTCGGGGTCCACCACGAGATGTCCGACGTGATGACCGGCGACGTGTCGGCGCACAACATGCTCGTTGCCTACGCGTACGTCGTCGCGCTGGCCGCCCAGGATCGCGACCGGCTCTCCGTTCTCGACTGGGGCGGCGGACTCGGCCACTACTGGGCGCTCGCCCGATCGGTCGTGCCCGGGCTCGAGCTCGACTATCACGTCAAGGAGACCCCGGCCGTCTGCGCGCAGGGTCGCGAGGTCGCGCCCGAGGTTGTCTTCCACGAGGACGAGTCCTGCCTCCAGCGAACCTACGAGCTCGTGGTCGCCGGCTCGTCGATCCAGTACGCAGAGGACTGGAGTGGTCTTCTCGACCGGCTCGCGGCCGCCGCCGACGCGTACCTGTACGTCGCGCGCGTCCCGGTCGCGCTGAGCGCGCCCTCGTTCGTCGTGCTCCAGCGCGCGCGCACCTACGGCTACGACACGGAGTACCTCGGCTGGGTCCTGAACCGGCACGAGTTTCTCGCATACGCCGGCGGCGCCGGGGTCTCGGCGACCAGGGAGTTCCTGCTCGACGCCCGGTTCTCGGCCGCCGGCGCCCCGGAGACACCGGTGGAGCACCGGAGCTTCCTGTTCAATCGGTGACGAACGTGTCGATCTACGCCGACCTGTACCGCTACCGGGAGCTGTTCGGGAATCTCTTCCGGCGCGATCTCCAGACCCGGTACAAGGGCTCGGCACTCGGGGTCGCGTGGTCGCTCCTCAACCCGCTGATCCTGATGGCGATCTACGTGCTCGTCTTCTCGGTGCTCTGGAAGGCGACCGACATCGACCACTACCCGCTCTACCTGCTCGTCGGCCTCGCTCTCTGGCTGTTCTTCTCCACCTCGCTCACGACCGCGTCGCGGTCGATGGTCGACAGCGCGGCGCTGGTGAAGAAGGTGCGGTTCCCGCGCCAGCTCGTGCCGCTGTCCGTCGTCGCGACGCAGCTCGTCACCTTCGCGGCGATGCTGGTCGTACTGATCGTCGTGGACGTGATCGTGATCCCGGAGACACGCGACACGTTCCTGCTCGCCCTGCCGATCTCGGCCGGTCTCGTGTGCTTTGTCGCCGGCGTCGCGCTGCTCGTGTCCTGCGCCAACGTCGTCTTCCGCGACGTCGAGCACCTGGTCCAGGCTGTGCTGCTCCCCTGGTTCTTCCTGACGCCGATCCTGTACCGGCTCGAAGACCTGCCCGGCGGCGTGCAGAAGTACGACTGGGTGGTGACGATCCTGCGCTGGTGCAACCCGTTGACTCCGCCGCTCTATGCCCTCCGCGACCCGCTCTTCTACGGGACGGTGCCGGACGCCTGGGACGTCGTCTACCTCGTCGTGGAGACGGTGATCGCGCTCGCGCTCGGCGCCTTGGTGTTCAAGCGCGTCGACGACCGGATCGCAGTCGAGCTGTAACAACGTGGGGGACCCCATGGTTCCCCCACAGCCCCCTCCTTCTTGGCGGCGACTGACGAGGCCGGGCCGTGCGCTCCGGCGAGAGCGCCGGTCTCGCCTCCGCGCTTCGACGCTGAGTCGTCAAAGGACCGGCTCTTGCAAGCGGCCCCCGGCAGAGTCGTCCAACGGGGTTCTGGGCGGTTATCTCCGTAGGCGGACCGTGATCCGGCCGTCGTAAATCCACGGCTCCCAGCCTTCCGGACGCCAGGCCGGCAGTCCCGCGACCTCGCAGTTCGGCGCGAGCGGCAGCAGGAGAGACGGGCAGACGAGCGGCTCCGCGAACGACGGGTTCCGGCCGCCGCCGGGCCGGTACGGGCGAAGCGCCCGCTCGCGGCCGTCGATCGCACCGCCGACGGCGGCGTAGCCCTCCTCGTGCGCAGCGCGGACGAGCTCGTGCCATTCGGCCGTCGGCTGGACCTCCGCCGGCAGATGGGCGACGGCCCTGCCCGCGTCGCGCCGCCCGACGTCGACGTCGGCGGTGAGCATCTCGTTGCCGATCTCCGACAGCCAGTACCGGCCCTCGAGCACGAGGTCGAAGCCGAGGCGGTAGCGGCCGGGCGGCATCGGCGCTCGGACCTGCGCAGCGACCGAAACGCGCTCGGTTGGCACGAGCCGTGCGATCGGCGTCCGCAGGCCGTCCCAGTGGATCGCGTTGCCGAGCTCGTCGAGCCAGTGGTACGCGAGCGCGAGTCCGCGCCACGGCTCCATGCCGGCGTTCTCGAACTGGACGGTGGCCCCGCCGACCGCTCCCGCCTGCAGCGGCTCGAGGTCGTACGCGAGCCAGCGCACGCCGAGCGGGCCGGCAGGGATCTGGTGCTCGGGAACCGCCTTCATATCCGGGGCTAGTGTACGGCCGTGTCCGATCCGCTCCTCGTCCGCGCGCTGCGGCGTGAGCCGGTCGAGCGCACCCCCGTGTGGTTCATGCGCCAGGCCGGCCGGTCGCTGCCGGAGTATCGAGCGTTGCGCGAGCGGCACTCTTTCTTCGAGGTCGCGAACACGCCCGAGCTCTGCGCGGAGGTGACGCTCCAGCCGGTGCGCCGGCACGGGGTGGACGCGGCCGTGCTCTTCGCCGACATCGTCACGCCTGTGCTCGGGATGGGCCTCGAGGTCGAGCTGGTCGAGGGAGTCGGGCCGGTCGTCGCGGAGCCGGTGGCGTCTGAGGCGGACGTCGACCGGCTGCGTTTGCCGGATCCCGAGCAGGCCTACGCAGCAGTGCTGGAGGCGGTTCGGATCGTACGCCGGGAGCTCGGCGCCGACCAAGCCCTGGTCGGCTTCTGCGGCGGGCCGTTCACGGTTGCCGGCTACCTCGTCGAGGGGCGGCCGAGCCGCGACTTCGTCCGCGTGAAGGAGCTGATGTACCGTGAGCCGTCCGTCTGGCACGCGCTGATGGATCGGCTGGCAGACGGGTTCGCGGCCTACGTCGCCGCACAGAGGGCTGCCGGCGCGGACGTGATCCAGCTGTTCGACTCATGGGTCGGCGCGCTCTCCGTCGCCGACTACGAGGAGTTCGTCGCGCCGTATTCGACCCGGATCCTCGCCGCGGTGGACGTTCCGACAATCCACTTCGGCACGGGAACGATGCACCTGCTCCCGCCCATGGCCGCTGCGGGGGGTGACGCGATCGGGCTCGACTGGCGGGTCCCACTCGATCAGGGGTGGCTCGCCGTCGGCCCGGACCGAGCGGTGCAGGGCAACCTCGACCCAGCGGCCCTGCTTGCGCCCTGGCCCCGGATCGAGGCGGCGGCCGAGGACGTCCTCGCGCGTGCCGGCGGGCGGCCGGGGCACGTTTTCAACCTCGGCCACGGCGTCCTTCCCGAGACCAACCCCGACGATCTCACCCGCCTGGTCGAGCTCGTCCACACGTGGACGGCGAAGACGACGGTATGAGCGTGGCCGTCGTCCTGATGGCGTACGGCTCGCCGGACCGGGTCGAGGACGTCCCGGCGTACTACGCGGACATCCGCGGTGGCCGGCCGGTGCGGCCGGAGCTGCTCGCCGACCTGACCGAGCGCTACCGCCGCCTCGGGATCGAGGACTCGAACCCGTTGAACGAGATCACGGAGCAGGTACGAGCCTCGCTCGGGGCCGAGCTCGGGGTGCCGGTCTTGACGGGGATGAAGCACTGGCGGCCGCGGATCGCGGACGCGGCCGAGGCAGCGCTCGAGGCAGGCGCCAAGACGCTCGTCGGCCTCGTCCTCGCGCCGCACTACTCGAGGCTCTCGATCGGCGGCTATCGGAAGCAGCTCGAAGACGCGGTCGCAGGTCGCGCGGACGTCGTGTTCGTCGAGAGCTGGCACCTGGAGCCAGGCTTCGTCGAGCTGCTCGCCGACAGGGTCCGGGGAGCGGCAACGCACGTGGTATTCACCGCCCACTCGCTCCCCGCGCGGATCCTCGTCGAGGGCGACCCGTACGAGACGCAGCTCCTGGAGACGTCCAGTGCTATCGCCGAACGCGCAGGCTTGAGCGATTGGTCGTTCAGCTACCAGTCGGAGTCCCAGACCGGCGAGCCGTGGCTCCAGCCGGACATCCTCGACCACCTCGAGGAGCTCCATGCGAAGGGCATCCACGACGCGCTCGTCTGCCCGATCGGGTTCGTCGCCGACCACCTCGAGATCCGCTGGGACATCGACACGGAGGCGCAGGAGAAGGCGGCCGGGCTCGGCATGCATCTGGCCCGAATCGAGATGCCGAACGCCGACCGTGCCTTCATCGGCGTGCTCGCCGGCATTGTGCGACGCGTGCTCGCGGTACCCTCGACCGCATGAGAGTCGCTCGCTCACGGCTCGCTCCCGTAGGGGAAACCATGTTTCCTCCACGAGCCCCCTTCTTCCAGAGGCCGATCTTGTCAGGGGAACCTCCCGGTTCCCCTCGGACCCCTCCCCCGTCTCCCGGGCGAGGGCCTGGCCCATGAGACCGGGCGAGATCGGCGTCGAGCGCGCGAGCCGTTGCTTCCGCGTCAACCCGGAGCCGGTGCGGACGTTGAAGGAGCTGATCCTGCGCCGCGGTCGAGCGCCGACGGCCGAGGTCTGGGCGCTGCGTGACGTCTCCGTGGCTGTCGAGCCGGGCGATGCCGTCGGCCTGGTCGGGCGCAACGGCTCGGGGAAGACCACGCTGCTCAGCCTGATCGCCGGGATCATCACCCCGACCTCCGGCCGGGTCGCCGCCGGCGGCCGCGTCGCGTCGCTGCTCGAGCTCGGCGCGGGCTTCCATCCGGACTTCTCCGGCCGCGAGAACGTCTACCTGAACGGCTCCCTCTACGGGCTGAAGCGGAGGACGATCGACGAGCGCTTCGACGAGATCGTCGCCTTCGCCGAACTCGAGGAGTTCATCGACCGTCCGGTGCGGACGTACTCGTCCGGAATGTACATGCGCCTCGGCTTCGCAGTCGCCGCGCACATCGACGCCGACATCCTGCTGCTCGACGAGGTCTTCGCGGTCGGCGACGAGGAGTTCCAGCGCAAGTGCTTCGCGAAGATCTTCGAGTACAAGCAGCGCGGTGGGACGATCGTGTTCGTCTCACACGACGCCGCCTCCGTCGAGCGCCTCTGTCAGCGAGCGTTGCTGCTCCGGAACGGTCGCGTCGAGCTCGACGGGTCCACGCAGGAGGCGATCGCCCGCTACCACAAGCTGTTGGCCGACGAGCGCGACCCGGCGGAGGGAGCGGCCGGGCTGCGCGAGTACGGGAGCGGCGAGGCCCGGATCGTGGCCGCCCGCTTGCTCGGACCGGGTGGCGAGGAGCGCCGCCAGCTTGCGGCCGGCGAGCCGCTGGCGGTGGAGCTCCGGATCGCCGCGCGCGAGGCGTTGGCCCCACCTCGCGTCTCGATCGAGCTCAGGGACGAGGCCGGGCTGCTCCTCGCCGCCACGGCCCAGGACACGGCTGAACTGGGCTGGGAGGAAGTGCCGGGAGAGCGGCTGCTCCGGTTCGAGGTCGAGCAACCACCGCTCGCCGACGGTCGGTTCAGGCTGCGGTTCGAGCTCGGCGACCAGAGCGGGCGCCGCCTCTATCACTGGCTCGACGACGGCGTCCGGTTCGTCGTCTACCCCGGCGAAGGCGCCCGCGGGCCGGTGCTGCTCGACGGTACGTGGTCCCTGCAGGAGATCGGCGCGGCCGCCGAAGTTACAGGGAGATGAGCTACCAGACGTGCCCCGACTGGCCGGAGCTGATGGAACTCGCACCCGACCTCCAGTTCAAGCACCTGACCGTTCGGGAGGCCCAGCTCCCGGCCGAGTCGCTGATGAAGATCCCCGACGTGAACCTCGACGAGGCCGAGATCTGCGCCGACGTCGACCGTCACGTCTTCTACAAGCGTCACACCGATCCGCGCGTGGTCGACGCGCTCAAGGGCTCGCACTGGTTTGACCTGACCGAGTGGACCGTATCCGGCCCCGGGCGAGGCTAGGCGCGCCGGCCGACGACCGCCACGCCGTCCCACCACCAGGCCTGACCGACGGCCTCGCCGCCGATCTCGACCAGCAGCTCCGCCCGGGGCTCCGCCGCGACGTAATCGTGCGTCGCCTCCGCGACCGCGTCCCAGTCGTAGTCGTCCACCACGATCAGCGCGTCATGGGCGAGCCATGGCTCGACGGCGCGCATCCCGCGGAGCTGCCCCTCGTAGTCGTGAGGTCCGTCCCAGTAGTAGACGCCGACGCGCCGGTCGCCGAGTGCTCCCCCCTCGATCAGCTCGAAGGCGTCGCCCTCGAGAATGCTCGCGCTGCCGGCGCCGAACCGCGCGAGGCTGGCTTCGAGCCCGGCCCGGCTCGCCTTCGGCAGCGGGCGCCCGCGCACCTCGAGGACGTCGAACGAGAAGCGGTCGATCGCTACGAAGTCGCCGTCGTTGTCACGCATTGCCCCGATCAGGCTTGCCCCGTAGAACGAGCCGACCTCGACGTAGCTCTCCCCGGGGGCGAGCAGCGACGCGGCGAGATTGAGCAGCGCGAGGACGTTCTCGGTTGCGAGGTTGGGGATTCCCTCGATCACGTCGTCGAACCGGCGCCCGCGGGGCGTCTCCGAGCGGGGGTAGTCGTCGAACAGCCCGGGAAGCTCAGCCGCGAAGCGATCGGCGTCCACGAAGGACGGAATCTAGCGTCCGGGTGTTGAGCACGTCCGCGGCCGAGGCGTGGCCGCGCCGCGCGGTCGCGACCGAGAGCTCCATGTTCCCGAGGCCGCGGATCGAGTGCGCATCCGTCGAGCAGACGATCGTCACCCCCGCCTCGACCGCCCGGCGGACGTAGACGTCGCGGAGGTCGAGCCGGTCGGGGAGGCCGTTCACCTCGAGCGCAACCCCCTCGTCGAGCGCGATCTCGATCAGCCGGTCGACGTCGAGCTCGTTCTCCGGCCGCCGGTTGATGTACCGGCCCTTGGGGTGCGAGAGGCAGCGGACGTGCGGGTTGCGAAGCGCCTCCTCGACGCGCTTCGTCTGCTCCCGCTTCGGCAGGCGCTGGCCGCCGTGGACGCTCGCCTGCACCCAGTCGAGCTCGGCCAGGATCGAGTCGGGAAGGTCGAGCCGCCCGTCCGGCAGGATGTCGCACTCGGTCCCGCGCAGCACCCGGAACGGTGCGAGCGCCTCGTTCACGTCCGCGATCTCGATCGCCTGCCGGCGCAGGTCGTCGGCGTTCAGGCCGCGGACGGCTCCGACCGCGGGCGTGTGGTCGCAGATCGCCAGGTAGTCGTAGCCGCGTGCAATCGCGGCGAGCGCCATCTCCTCGACGGTTGCGGTGCCGTCCGACCAAGTCGTGTGGGCGTGGAGGTCCCCGCGGATCTCGGAGAGGTCGACGAGCGGCGGCGGCTCGTCCCTGAACGGCGTCTCCCTGAGCTCGGGCGGACAGTAGGGGATTCCGAGCGCGCGGTACACGCCGGCCTCGTCCGGTGCGTCGGGCAGCGGCTCGAGGGCAGCGATGTACTCGGGCGAGCCGGTCGCGCGGAGAAGCGCCGTGCCGAATCGGTCCGGAGCGGCGACGACCAGCTCGACCGGCGCCCCGTCGACGGTGACGCCGTGCGCGCGTCGCTCCGCACGGTTCAGCACTGAGACGATCTGCGGGAGGGACTCGAAGCGGTCCAGCACCGGCTCCGGGGCGTCGGCCGCGACGACGACCGCGAGCCGCTCGCTGGAGTCGCGGTACCTGCGCGGGTCGCCCGCAGGCGTGCCGCCGAGCGGCTCCGCGATCTCGGCCAGCAGCCGTCGGGCGCGCTGCAGCAGCATCCCGCGCGGCGGGCGCGGCTCGCCCTCTCTGGCCAGCGCGGCCAGCAGCTTCGCCTCGGTCGACGGCCCGATCCCCGGCACGTCCCGCAGCCGCCCGGCCGCAGCCGCCTCGCGCAGCTCGGCGGCGGTGCGGATCCCGAGCGTCTCGGCGATCTGGACAGCCCTGCGGACGCCGATGCCGAGGTAGAGGCCGAGGCCGACCAGGTCGGGCGAGACCTGTCGCTCGAGCTCCTCGAGCTCGGCGATCTCGCCGGTCTCGACGAGCTCCTCCAGCCGGCGCTCGATCCCCGGGCCGATCCCGCGCAGCTCGCGAACGCGGCCAGCGCGGATCAGATCGGCGACCGGCGCCACGGTCGAGCGGATCAGCTCAGCCGCGCGGCGGTAGGCGCGCGCCGAGTGCGGGTTCGCCTCGGCGAGCTCGAGCAGCGTCGCGAACCAGTCGAGGCGCTCGGCGATCGCTCTGTTCTCGAGGTGCTGCGGCTCGGCCACGGGGGTAGTGTCACCGCCACGCCGCCCCTCGATCCGGATGGTGAGCGCGGGAGCGGCAGTGAGGTCGCCCGCCTTCGCCAGTACCTCGAGCTCGCGGAAGAGTTCCGAGAACCTCGTGGCGCCGAACGTGGCGCCGTTCGACTTCAGCGTGTGGGCTGCCCGCCGCACCTCGTCGACGTCGGTGTCGTGGAGGGCCTGGAGAAGACGACTGTAAACCGGTCGAACGCCGATGGATAGTGTCAGCCCGCATGCCCAACCTGGTCGTTCTCTCCGGAGGCGTCGGCGGCGCGCGCTTCGTGCGCGGCCTCGTCGACGCGGTCGGACCCGAGAACGTGACGGTGATCGGCAACGTCGGCGACGACGACGAGTTCTTCGGCCTCCACGTCTCGCCCGATCTGGACAGCATCGTCTATGCGCTCGCCGACCTCCATGACACGCAGCGGGGCTGGGGGCGGCGGCGCGAGACCTGGAACGCGCTCGAGACGGCGAAGGCGCTGGGCGACGACGAGACCTGGTTCCAACTCGGCGACCGCGATCTCGGCCTCCACCTCGTGCGGACGAAGGCGCTCCGTGCCGGCGAGCCGCTCTCGTCCGTGACGGGGCGGATCGCAAAGGCATTCGGCGTAGAGGTTCGGGTCCTGCCGGCGACCGACCACCGGCTGCGGACGATCCTGGAGACACCCGGCGGCGCCCGGTCGCTCCAGGAGTGGTTCGTCAAGTGCCGGGGCAGCGATGCAGTCGACGCCGTGCGCTTCGAGGGGGCGGCGTTCGCCAAGCCGGCTCCCGGCGTGTCGGAGGCGATCGAGGGTGCGTCGCTGGTCGTGATCGCGCCCAGCAACCCGTACATCAGCATCTGGCCGATCCTCGCCGTCCGCGGGATCGGCGATGCCGTACGGCGGACGGAACTGCCGGTCGTGGGCGTGAGCCCGTTGATCGGTGGGAAGGCGGTGAAGGGGCCCGCCGACCGGATGCTGCGACGACTCGCCGGCGGCACCTCGCCGGCGCAGGTGGCGGGATGCTACGCCGGTCTCCTCGACGCCCTCGTCATCGACGAGGCGGACGCAGCAGGCGCGAAGGCGGTGGAAGCGGCCGGCATCCGGGCACACGTGACCCGGACGCTGATGCAGGACCGGCGGGCGGCCCGGCGGCTGGCCGAGGCCGTCCTGGAGGCGGCCCGGTGATCCAGGTGCTGCCGGTCGACGGGCTCCCCGAGATCGTCGAGGGCGACGACCTGGCCTCCCTGATCGCCGCGGCGGTCGAGCTGTCCGACGGCGACGTCGTCTGCGTTGCGCAGAAGGTCGTCTCGAAGGCCGAGGGCCGCGTCGTGCGCCTCGACGAGGTCGAGCCCTCGGAGGAGGCACGGCGGCTCGCCGGCCAAGACGGTGACCCCCGCCGCCTCGAGGTCGTCCTCCGCGAGGCGGTCCGGGTCGTCCGCAGCAGGCCGCCGCTCGTGATCGCCGAGACCGGGCACGGCTTCGTCTGCGCGTCCGCCGGGGTCGACGCCTCGAACGCGCCTGCGCCGGACACGGTCGTCCTGCTCCCCGAGGATCCGGACGCCTCCGCGGCCAGGCTCCGCGCGGCACTCGAGGAGCTCACCGGCCGGACGCTGGGCGTGATCGTCACCGATACGTTCGGACGCTCCTGGCGGCTCGGGATCACGAACGTCGCGATCGGAGCGGCCGGGACCGAGGTGCTCCGCGACCTGCGCGGAGTGTACGACCCGACCGGCTACGAGCTGAACTCGACGGTGATCGCGATCGCCGACGAGATCGCGGCGGCGGCGGAGCTGGTGATGGGCAAGACCGCCCGGATCCCCGTCGCGGTCGTACGCGGCCTCGACGTCGCCGGGTCGGGGACGGCCTCTGAGCTGGTCATGCCCCCCGAACACGATCTGTTTCGCTGAATCCAAGCGGTCTACCGCCTCGGTATCCCCCCAAACGGGGAGCCGTGGGACTTCGAAATGCCGATACCAAGAGCACTGTGGCAGTGAACGCTGCGCTCGTTCCCGACCCCGAGCCTCGGAGGACGGATCCTGCGCGCGATGCCGCGCTCGTCGAGTCCTACCGGCGCCTCGCCGCGGTGTTCCACGAGGTGCTGTCGGAGCAACGGCCGGAGGTGCTCCTCGACCGCATCGCCGACACCCTCGGCGAGCTCGTGCCGCACCAGGACCTGCACATCTACGAAGCCGACGAGAAGCGCCGGCAGCTGGTGCCGGTGTTCGCGAAAGGCCCGTGGGAGGAAGAGGTCATGGCCAGCACGATCCCCTATGGCCAGGGGATCACCGGCTGGGCGGTCGCCCACCGCAGCCCGGTGTTGGCGAACGAGGCGCACCTCGATCCGCGGGTGGAGTTCGTGCCCGGGACGCCTCCCGATCCCGAGGCGCTGATCACCGTCCCGCTGATCGCCCGCGGGTCGCTGAAAGGTGCGCTCAACATCTACCGCATCGGCGAGGACGCGCTGTTCGCCGACGACGAGTTCGAGCTCGCCCGCTGGTTCGCGGACGCCGCCGCGCTGGCGCTCGACAACGCGCAGATCCGGGCGCGGCTCGAGCATCTCGCCCACACCGACTCGCTCACCGGCCTCTACAACCACCGCTACTTCCACGAGCGGCTGCGGGCCGAGCTCACCCGTGCCGGCCGGGCGCACGACTCGCTCGGGCTGATGATGCTCGACATCGACGACTTCAAGCGCGTCAACGACGTCTGCGGCCACGGCGAGGGCGACGAGGTGCTCCAGACGATCGCGGCGGTGCTGCGCGCGGCCGTCCGGGCCTCCGACGTGGTCTGCCGGGTGGGCGGCGAGGAGTTCGCTGCGATCCTGCCCTCGTGCGGCGCCGTGGACGCGGTGGCGATGGCGGCGCGCCTGAAGACCGGCCTCGCCGAAGTCGCGACGGACGCGACCGGCCCGATCACGCTCTCGATCGGCGTCGCGCTCGGCCCGGAGCACGCGATGAACGCCCGGGAGCTCCTCGCCTGCGCCGAGGCGGCGATGATGACGGCGAAGCTACGGGGGAAGGATCAGATCGTCGTCTTCGAGGAGTCCGGCGGCGACCGCCCTCAGGACGCCGACGGGTACCGCGACGTCCGGTCGATCGCGCACCTGAAGCTGCTCCAGAACCTGGCCCGGAAGCTGAACCGGTCGAACGACGTGACCGAGATCGGCGAGGCGATCGTGGACGAGCTGCGGGTGCTGGTCGACTACAACAACTGCATCGTCTACCTGCACGAGGGCGACCGGCTCCGCCCCGTCGCAGTGCGTGGCGTGCTCGAGAACAAGCCGCGGGAGCAACTGGAGTTCGAGCTTGGCGAGGGCCTCACAGGACGCGTGGCCGTGACCGGGAAGCCGATGCTCGTCGCGAACGTCCAGGAGTCCGACATGTGCAAGCGGCTCGACGACAGTGCTGCGAACGAGTCGCTCGCCTCGGTGCCTCTCCGCCACGGCCAGCGCGTGATCGGTGCGATCACGATGGCCAAGCTCGGGGTCGAACAGTTCGACGAGGACGATCTGCGGCTGCTCGAGGTCGTCGCCGGGCACGCGTCGGTCGCGCTCGAGAACGCGCGTCTGTACGCGTCGGCCAGGCGGGAGGCGGAGAATGCGACCGTCTGGCTCGAGTTCGCCGACGCCCTCTCCGAGGCGCGCTCGGTGGAGGCGGTCGGTGACGAGGCCGTGCGCACGATCCGCCGGGTGATGGAGGTCGAGCAGGCCTCGCTCTGGATCGAGGACGCACAGGCCGTCAACTTCCGCTGCCTGGCGTCGCTCGGCTACGAGGAGGATCCCCACGCGGCGGCGGTCCCAGGCCTGCGCACCAGCCGAGCGACCGGGGCACGGCTGCTCGACGGCAAGAAGACGCCCTTCATGCTCGAGGGCGAAGAGTTTCGCGCCCTGCTCGGCGAGGACGCGGCGGACGCGGCGATCAGGTCGGCCTCGATCGCGCCTCTGAATCCCGGCTACGGCATTCGCGGCTGGATCACGGTGCGGGCACCGGAGGACGACCTGGCCCACTTCACCGACGAGCGCCTGCGCCTGCTCGAGGGTCTTGCATACCGCGCGTCGGTCGCGCTCCAGAACACGGTGCTGCTCCAGTCCGAGCAGGAGAGCGCCGAGGTGACCGGCGCCCTGCTCGAGTTCTCGCGCCGTCTCGCCGGGACGG
>JBKOVQ010000279.1:0-18210 GCA_046723985.1 Actinomycetota bacterium
TCCCGGCACTGGCCACCTCCGACGGCAACGTGCTCGGGTGCTTCTGGAAGAAGAACCACCTCAGGAACCCCACGTTCAAGCTCTTCACGGTCTCGACCCAGAACGACCACGCACGTCTGGCGATCGACTGGGCGGTCGCACTCGCCACCGGCGGCAAGAAGCCGGCGAGCACGCACTTCCCGTCGCTGGTGTTCGAGGACTCGACGACCGGTAAGCCGCATCCCGTCGAGTGCAGGCCCGACCTCCCGGGCGACATCTACCTCTCCGCCCAGTTGCCGGCAGCCGTCCAGGCAAAGCTGGTGAAGAAGTAGGCACCACAGGAGTTGTGCGCGGCGGCGGGGAACCGCCGCGCACAACCTCATCGACCGAGACGCGCATGGTCAACGAATCCGCCGTCACTGCGATCGCCGAGCAGACCAGCAGCGCCGTACGTCCGACGCTGTCGATGGTCGGCATCAGCAAGCACTTCGACGCGGTCGTCGCTCTCCGGGACGTGTCGTTCGACGTCCTTCCCGGCGAGGTTCATGCACTGCTCGGCGAGAACGGTGCCGGCAAGTCGACGCTGATGAACGTCGCCTCGGGCACGACCGGGCCCGACGAAGGCTCGATGGTCTTCGACGGCTCGCCGGTCGAGAACCTCACGCCGGCGCTGGCCCAGGAGTTGGGGATCGCGATCGTCCACCAGCATCCGGCGCTTCTTCCGGACATGACTGTCGCCGAGAACATCCGCGTCTCTCTGCCACCCGAGCATCTCCGCCGACGTCACCACGACACGAAGCGCGCGATGCGCTCGCTGCTCGACGACGTTCACTTCCTCGGCGATCTCGAGGATCGGGTCTCGTCCCTCAGCGTCGCCCGCCGGCATCTGCTCGAGCTGGCAAAGGCGTTCGCGGTCTCCCCCCGGCTACTGATTCTCGACGAGCCGACCGCGCCGCTCTCGCAGGATTCGGTCCAGTTGCTCTTCACCGCCGTTCGCGGGCTCGCGAGCGAACGAACGGCCGTCGTCTACATCACGCACCGGTTGGGCGAGGTCCGCGAGATCGCCGATCGCGTCACCGTTCTGCGCGACGGCGCGAATCGAGGGACGTCCGCGGTGAAGGCGATCTCGAACGAGGCACTCCTCGCCTTGATCGTCGGTCGCACGCTCGGGGCGACGTTCCCGCCGAAGCACACGGGACACACCGACGACGCGCCGCTCCTGGAGGTCGAAGGCTTGAGCGGCGATGGGTTCGAGAACATCTCGCTGGCCGCTCGCAAGGGGGAGATCGTGGGCATCGCCGGGGTCGTGGGCAACGGCCAGCCGGCGTTCCTGCGTGCCCTGGCCGGGCGCGCGGCGGCGACCGGGTCGGTCAACATCTCCGGCAGGGAGCTTTCTCGGCGCGCGCGGCTGAAGCGAGCGGCCTACATGCCGGCCGATCGCCTCACCGAGGGTCTGATGCTCGGCCTGAACGTGCGCGAGAACTCGGCGCTGACCGCGCTCGACGGGCTGACGACAGGGCCGATCGTGAGCCCAAGCCGCGAACGAGACGCCGTCGAGCACGAGCTCTCCGAGCTGGCGGTCAAGGCGCCGTCGCTCGAGGCGCCGGTCTCGGCGCTCTCCGGCGGCAACCAGCAGAAGGTCGTGATGGCGCGCGCGATGCTCTCAGAGCCCGCGATTCTGGTCGCGGACGAGCCGACGCAGGGTGTCGACGTCGGTGCGCGTGCCGAGATCTACCGCATCCTGCGCGAGGTCTCGGCGGGCGGCGTGCCGGTGGTGGTCTCGTCGAGCGACACGCTCGAGCTGGAAGGCCTCTGCGACCGGGTGGTCGTGATGTCCCGGGGGCAGGCCGTCGCCACGCTGGAGGGCGAGGCGGTGACGGAGGAGCGGATCGTCCACGCTGCGATCAGCGCGACGACGCACAAGGGGGAGCAGCAGGGACGAAGGTCGGGCGCTTCGTCACGGCTGACGCGGTTCATCGAAGGGGACTACGCGCCGGTCCTGGTCCTCGCCGCAGTCATGTTCGCCCTGGGCGCCTACGTCCTGTCCCGGAACGACCGCTACCTCTCGGATTTCAACATCAACTCGGTCATGTTCGCCTGCGCAGCGCTCGGCTTCATCTCCCTCGGGCAGACATTCGCCTTGCTGCTCGGCGGGATCGATCTCTCCGTCGGTCCGCTTGCCGGGTTTCTCGTCGTCCTCGCCTCGTTCTTCGTGCTCGACGGGAAGTCCCCCGCGGTCTGGGCGCTCGGGTTCGTCCTGATGTTCCTCTGTGCCGTTGGGATCGGCCTCGTGAACGGCGGCCTCATCCGCTTCGCGAAGTTCACTCCGGTCGCCGCAACGCTGGTCACCTACATCGCGTTGGGCGGTTTGAGCTTCACGCTGCGCTCGGCGCCCGACGGTTACATCGCCGCCTCGGTCACCGAGGCCATCTCCACCAAGGTCGGACCCGTCCCGGTCGCCTTCGTCGTGTTCGTCCTGTGCGCCCTCGGCCTGGAGCTCGGCCTCCGCAAGGCGCGTTTCGGCCTGCGGCTGCGCGCGGTCGGGTCAGACGAGGAGTCGGCGCGCCGCGTCGGTGTTCCGACCAACAAGACGGCGCTCCTCGGCTACATAGGCGCCTCGCTCCTGACGCTCCTGGGCGCGGTCGTCCTGCTCGCGCAGCTGGGAGTCGGCGATCCGGGCCAGGGCACCGGCTACACGCTGACGTCGATCACCGCGGTCGTCCTCGGCGGGACGAGCCTGCTCGGTGGACGAGGCACCTTCATCGGCACGCTGATGGGGGCAGGGCTCAGCGTTCAGGTTCTGAACGCCACCGTGTTTCTCAGCCTCGACCAGAAGTGGCAGTACATCTTCCAGGGCCTCCTGATCGTCGCCGCCGCTCTGATCTACAGCCAGGTACGTCGAACCGGCCTCGGAGTACGACTGCGGTGAGCGGGCACGCACTCGTCGTCGGCGTCACCGGGATCAGCGGAGGGAATCTCGCCCGCCGCCTGCTGGACGACGGCTGGCAGGTCTCCGGCCTCTGCCGTGATCCGAGCGGTCTCGATCCGCGAATCGCCCCCCTGGCGGCCGACCTCGAAGACGGGGACGCAGTGGCCGCAGCGGTCCGAAGCGCCGCTCCGACGCACGTCTTCTTCACCACCTGGTCGCGCCGGAGTACGGAGGCCGAGAACTGTGAGGCGAACGGTCGCATGCTGCGAAACCTGCTCGACGCGACCGGGACCGAGAAGAGCGTCCGGCACGTCGCGCTCGTTACCGGCCTCAAGCACTACCTCGGGCCGTTCGAGGCCTACGCCAAGGCCCAGCCCGACACGCCGTTCTCCGAGGAGCAACCCCGCCTGCCGTACGAGAACTTCTACTACGTGCAGGAGGACGTCCTTCTCGAGGCGGCGGAGCGCGACGGCTTCACGTGGACGGTTCACAGGCCGCACACGTTGATCGGGTGGGCGCTCGGGAACGCGATGAACATGGGTGTCACGCTCGCCGTCTACGCCGCGATCTGCCGTGAGACGGGCCGTGACTTCAAGTTCCCGGGCTCGAGGGAGCAGTGGGAAGCGGTCACGGACGTGACCGACGCCGGCCTGCTCGCCGACCATCTCGTCTGGGCCGCGACGACACCGGCCGCCGCGAATCAGGCGCTGAACATCGTCAACGGCGACGTCTTCCGCTGGCGGCGAATGTGGCCGCGCCTCGCGGCGGCGCTGGAAGTCGAGCCCGCTCCGTTCAACGGGAACCTCGCACCGCTCGAGCAGCAGATGGCCGACGCGCCGGAGGTATGGCCGGAGATCGTCCGCCGGCATGGCCTACGCGACCTGGACGTCGAGACCCTCGCCTCGTGGTGGCACACGGACGCGGACCTCGGCCGCACGATCGAGACGTTCACGGACATGGGACGCAGCAGGCGGCTCGGCTTCCTGGGCGTCCGCGACACAGAGTCCTCGTTCACCGACCTCTTCGCACGTCTGCGGACGGAGCGGGTCGTGCCATGAAGGCACTGCGCTTTCACGCCGCCCGCGACCTCAGGGTCGAAGACGTACCCGAGCCGAGCGCGCCCGATCCGACGCAGGTGACCGTCGCCCCCCGCTGGTGCGGCATCTGCGGTACGGACCTTCACGAGTACACGAGCGGGCCGATCGTCACGCCTTCCGAGCCGCACGCCCTGACCGGTGCCACACTGCCGCAGATCCTGGGACACGAGTTCTCCGCCGAGGTCGTGGCAGTCGGCTCGGCGGTCAACCGGGTCCGGGTCGGGGATCGGGTCTCGGTCATGCCGCTCATCTACTGCGGCCGCTGCGACTACTGCCGCCGCGGCCTCCAGCACCTCTGCGTCACGATGGCGTGCACCGGTCTGAGCGCCGACTGGGGCGGCATCGCCGAGCTGGCGAACCTCGACGAGTACCAGGTGTTCCGGATCCCGGATGCCGTCTCCGACGAGCAGGGCGCCCTGATCGAGCCGTGCGCAGTGGCCGCGTATGGCGTGTCACGCGGCCCGGTGCGACCAGGCGACAGCGTGCTGATCGCCGGCTGCGGGCCGATCGGAGCGTTCGCGGCGCTCTGCGCCGCAGCCGCCGGAGCGGGATCCATCTACATCACCGAGCCAAACGAGTCGCGACGCGAGCGCGCCGAACGCCTCGATCTCGGAGAGGTCTTCGACCCTGCCGTGACGGACGTGGCGGCGGAGCTGCGCGAGCGGACGGACGGGCTCGGCGTCGACATCGCGATCGAGTGCGCGGGATTCGGTGACGCGTTCAGGACCTGTGCCGAGGCGGTCAAGCGCCGTGGAACCGTGGTGCAGGTCGGATTGCACGTGCGCCGCTGTGAGGTCGATCCAATGCTCTGGGCGCTCAACGACCTCAAGATCGTCGGGAGCTGGTGCTACGGCGTCAACGACTGGCCACGCGTCGCCGCACAGATCGCCTCGGGGCGACTGCCGGTCGAACGGGTCGTCACCGGTCGCCTCACGATGGACGAGGCGGAATCGGGCTTCGAGCGACTGACCTCGGGCGCGACCGAGGACATGAAGGTGCTGATCTCGACGTGAAAGCCGCCAACGGACAACGAGGAGAACGATGAAGGCGCTGATCTTCGAAGCCCCACACAAGGCGGTCGTGACCGACGCCGCGGATCCGCAGATCGGTCCGGACGAGGTGCTCGTCAAGTCCCACGCCGTCGGCATCTGCCACTCGGACTTCGAGCTCTTCGAGGGCCGCTACATCATCCCCGTCTCCTACCCGATCATCCCCGGGCACGAGTGGTGCGGCGAGGTCGTGGAGGCCGGATCTGCCGTGCGCGGGCTGCGCCAGGGAGACCCGGTCGTCGGCGAGTGCGTCGTCGGCCCCGGCGGGCGAGACCACTTCGGCTTCTCGATCGACGGCGCGGACGCCGAGTACGTCAAGGCCCGAGGCGAGTGGCTGCACAAGCTGCCCGAGGGCCTCTCGTTCACGGAGGGGGCGATGGTCGAGCCGTTCTCCGTCGCCTACAACGCGACGGTGCTCGCCGGCGGCGTCGACCCGGCCGATGTGGTGGCGGTCCTCGGCGGCGGGCCGATCGGACTGCTCTGTGTCATGGCCGCCGCCGCGAACAACGCAACCGTGGTCCTCCTCGAGCCGCAGGCGGCCCGACGCGAGAAGGCGCTGCAGATCGGAGCACGAGCCGCGCTCGACCCGACCGCCCACGACTTCGCCGACGGCGTCGCCGAGCTCACCGGCGGCCGCGGCTTCGACGTCGTCATCGAGGCGGCCGGTGCCCCGGCCGCGATGGCGCAGGCGCTCGAGGTTGCAGGACACGAGGCACGGATCGTCTATGTCGGCATCAACATCGGCGCGGAGGTGCCGGCCCAGCTCGGGCTGATCCAGTCGAAGGCCCTGCGGATGCGGGGTCTGATCGGGTCCGTGGGGCTCTGGCCGCGGACGATCCGCTTCCTCGCGAGCGGCGTCGTCGACGCGACTTCGATCGTGACTGCGACGTTCCCGCTCGACGATGCGCTCGACGCTCTGGACGCGGCGCGTGACACCGCGACCAACATCAAGGTCCACCTGGCGACGAGCGCATGAAAGCCGCCGTCTACCACGGTCGCCACGACATTCGGATCGAGTCGGTGCCGGAGCCGAATGACCCCGGCCCGGGAGAGATCGTGCTCGAGGTCGTTCGGGCGGCGATCTGCGGGACGGACTCCGCCGAATGGGCGCACGGCCCACTGCTCACCCGCCCGCCGGTCACACTCGGACACGAGTTCGTCGGGCGTGTGGTCTCGATCGGCGAAGGTGTGGTCGGGCTCTCGAACGGCGACCGGGTCGTGTCGGGCGCCGCCGTGTCGTGCGGACACTGCGAGTGGTGCCGGGCCGGTCGAACCAACCTCTGCTCGACGTACCTGACCCTCGGGCTGCAGCTGAACGGCGGCCTGGCCCAGCTCGTCAAGACGCCCGCTGCGGTCTGCCGGAAGGTTCCGGAGGTGTGCTCGGACGACGCCGCGGCAATGGCCCAGCCGCTCGCCGTCGCCCTGCATGCGCTGCGTCGAACGAATGTGCAGCACGGTCAGGCCTGCGTCGTGATCGGAGTCGGAGGCATCGGCTCGTTCATCCTCGGCGCGGCGGCGGCGAAAGGGATCTCGCCGCTGATCGCCGTCGACATCGAGGACCAGCGGCTACGGACGGCGCGACTGCTCGGAGCGGAAACCGTCATCGACGCGAGGACCCAGGACGTCTCGGACGCGGTGCTCGACGTGACGGACGGGGACGGGGCGCACGTGGTGGTCGAGGCCTCTGGTGCGCCGGGTGCACCCGAAACCGCGATCAAGGCGACCCGACGAGGGGGACGCGTCTTGATCGTCGGTCTTCAGCCGACCCCGAGCGAGATCGACCTCTTCGCCCTGACGACCCGCGAGGTCGAGATCAGGACGGCGGTCGCCCACGTCTGCGACGTCGATCTCCCCGAGTCGCTGGAGATCATCTCGAACGGCAATCTCGCCGAGACCGTGCTCGACCGCGTGATCCAGCTCGACGACCTCGTCGAGCTCGGCATCCGCCCGCTGGTCGAGCGCACGGCCCGGGGCAAGATCATCGTCGACACGCGGGCCGCGTAAACCTCGAGCGGCGAGCCCACGTTCGAGGAAGGAGAGCTCCGGTGGGTGCCTCGCCGGAGCACTCCCTCGCTCGGCGAGCAGTGGGGTTACTCGGTGACGCCCTTCTTGGCGAGATCTGCGTTGAGGAGACGGACCGTGTCGCTGCCGACGACACCGTCCGGCTGTTTGTTGTTCGACTGCTGGTAGTCGACCACTGCCGCCTCGGTGGTCGCGCCGAAGACTCCGTCGGGCGCCCCCGTCGCGAACCCGAGCGCCGCCAATCCTTTCTGGAGCGCCGTGACCGAGCTTCCGCGGTCTCCCCGGTTCAGCGTCGTGCCTTCCGGAAGAGTGACATGCAACGTCTTCTCGCTCGACGTGGGTGAGGCCGTCGTTGTGGTCGCCTGGCGCTCCTGGGTCGTCGTCCGAGCGGCTGTGGCCGTCCGGATCGGAGTTGTTACCAGCGCCGTCGTCTGCTCGGCGGCCTTGTTGCCGCCGCCGCCGAAGACGACGAGCGGGATGATGAGGGCGCAGGCGAAGAGCAGACCCAGGACCGCAAGCGCGGCGATCCGTCGACGCCGGATCGCCGCGAGTCGCCCCGCAGGCACCGAAGGCCCCGCGGCGTCCCCGCCTGCTCCGGGAATCAGGCCGATTCTCTGGCCGGCCCGAGTCTCGGCGACATCGGGCCCCGAGCTCGGCTCCGTGGTCTCCTCGAACCAGTCGATGTCGCCCCAGGACCAATCGTCGCCCGACGCGTCGTCGGGCCGGCGCCGAGCGGTGCCTGGCGGCGGTCCTTCGCCCTGACCCTCGGACCGGGTTTCCCAGGTCGGGTCCGACATGCGACCATTGTCACAGCGATCTCGGCGGGGAGGGCAGCGCAGTGCTGCCCCTCCCCGGAGGAGCCCTCAGGGTGTCGGGTCGGGGTACGACCCTCCGAAGATGTCGGAGTTCCCGAATGTTGCCGTGCGACCCACGTGCGGACGATCTCGTTCGTGGCTCCCGCCCCGCTCGGGGCACCGTTCGCGATGTCGATGCTCGGTGCGGACGAGAGGTCGTCACGGGCGCCGGCGACGCCGACCATCACGCATCGGAAACCCGCCCCGTCGAAGAACACGGAGAAGCAGGTATCGACGGCCAGGCCGATGTTCTGTGGCTTCGTCCAGGTCTTGCCGCCTAGGCGTTGACGAACGCTCCTTCGTGCTTCGCAGGGAATCGGTGTACTGTCGGCGGGTCAGACATCGCTCTCCTTTCCACGGGCACTTGGGACGCGCGCAGGCTAGGCTGCGAGCTTCGACGGCCGCCCGAAGCTCGGGAAGCTCACCGGGGCGCGCGTCATCGGCGTCACCGCTCTTCGCCGTGGGTTGGCGGGCAGCGCGAAGCCGGCGCCCTCGGCCAGAAGAGCGACGATCACCTCGACGTCCCCGCGCTCGAAGGCATCTACGAGGTGCTCCACGATCTCATGGACGCTCGCGTCTCTGAGCGAACGCTCCGTCGACTGCCGGCTTCTCTCGGGCACGCGCTCGTCGACGGCCTTGCGGGCGCGTTGCAGGGCGCTGTTCACCGATATGACCGTCATGCCTAGCGACTGCGAGACCTCCTTGGCCGAGAAGCCGAGCACGTCTCGGAGGACGAGCACGGCCCGCTGTCGAGGGGGCAGGTGCCGGAGTGCCATGACGAACGCGAGCTCCACGGCCTCGCGCTGCTCGTAGCGGGCGTCGGGTGCGGCGTACCCGTCCTCGAGGCAGAGCTGGCCCGGGGGCGGCTCCATCCACGGGGCATCGGCCGGCAGGGCCTCCTGCGCCGCGCCGTCTCGCCGCCCGTGGTCAATGGGCACGACGCGCTTTGGCCGTCGCGCGATCGCGTCCAGGCAGGCGTTGGTGGCGATTCGGTTGAGCCACCGGCGAAGCGCGCTTCGACCGTCGAAATCGGACAGCCCCCGCCAGGCCCGAAGGAGAGTGTCTTGAAGCGCGTCCTCGGCGTCCTGAGGCGAGCCGAGCATGCGATAGCAGTGCGCGAGCAGCGCCCCTCGGTGGATTTCGACGAGGTGCCGAAACGCGTTCTCGTCGCCGTTATGGGCCGTTTCGATGAGCTCACGCTCCTTTACGTTCACGGTGCCCTCGATCCTGCTCGCCCTGAGGACGGCTTCGCATCGTGGGCTACCCCAGTCCTGCTCCCCAGTGTTTGGCGTGTCGTTCCCTAAGACGCAGCGCTGAGAGGGCGGACGTACACTGCTCTGCGGAGCAACCAGTGAAGACTGCTCAGGAGCGGGGGCGCACACGACTCTCTAAAGAGGCGCTCCCGGCTCAGTTTGATCTCCTCGAGCGCGACGCCGAGCTTGCAGCCGTCGAGGCGCTGATCAGCGCGAACCCGCCCGGCGGCCGCCTCCTGGCCATTGAAGGGCCGCCCGGGATCGGCAAGACCTCGCTGCTCGTGGAGACGAAAGCAAGAGGGCAGGCGGCAGGGATGCAGGTACTGGCCGCCCGGGGCTCCGAACTCGAGCGTGCGTTCTCCTACGGTGTGGTACGACAGCTCTTCGAGTCGTTCCTTGCTTCCCTGCCTGCCGATGAGCGAGCCGAGGCGCTCGCGGGCGCGGCTGCCCTCACGACCCCGCTTCTCGACCCCGCCCAGCTAGCGACCCAGCCGGCGAAAGACTCGTCGTTGGCGACGCTCCACGGCCTCTACTGGCTGGCCGCGAACGTCGCCGCCAGCCGGCCGCTTCTGCTCTCCGTCGACGACCTGCACTGGTGCGATCTGCCTTCCCTGCGCTGGCTGGCGTATGTCCTGCCTCGGATGGAGGGGCTTGGCCTCTCGATCGTTGTCAGCCTCCGGCACGGGGAGCCCGGAGAGGATCCGAGCCTCCTCGCCCTGATCGTCTCCGACCCGCTAGCCACTGTGATTCAGCCGGCCCCCCTGAGCACGAGGGCCACTGCCCGGTTCGTCCGCGAGACCCTGTCGCCAAATGCCGACGACGCCTTCTGCGCTGCCTGCCACGAGGAGACGGTCGGCAATCCGCTGCTCTTGCGCGAGCTCATGCACGCCATCGCTGCTGAGGGCCTGGCTCCGACCGAGTCAAATGTGCCTCGCCTGCGCAAGCTCGGGGCGCGGGCGGGCTCGCGCGCCGTCACTGTCCGCCTTTCCCGCCTTGCGCCGGAATCGCGGAGGCTTGCACAGGCGGTCTCGATCCTGGGCGACGACGCCGATCCACGCCATGCGGCCGCGCTCGCCGATCTGGACTCGAACGCTGCCTCCGACGCAGTGGCCGCGCTGGCACGGGTCGACGTCCTGCGCCCCCAGGCACCGTTGGGGTTCGTTCACCCGATTATCCGCACGGCCGTCTACGAAGCACTCACACCGCTCGAGCGAGAAGTCGGGCATGCACGGGCCGCGGCTCTCCTCGGCGACGCTGGGGCCGAGCCCGAACGGATCGCCGCGCACCTGCTGCGCATTCCCGCGGCCGCGGATTCAGCGGTCGTGGCCGTATTGCGCGAAGCAGCGGGACGCGCAGCATCTCGCGGAGCAGCTGAGAGCGCGGTTGCTTACCTTCGCCGCGCAGTCGCCGAGCCGTCCTCTGCGGCAGAGCGCGCCGACCTGCTGCTCGAACTTGGTTCTGCCGAGGCGCTCGTGAGCGGCGACGCTGCCGTCGAACACCTACGTGAGGCGTATGCGCTGACTGTCGACCCCGTCCGCAGAGCCGAGACCGCGCTCGTGCTCGGCCGCGAGCTCTTCCTCCTCCTCCGCAGCGAGGAGTCGCACGTCGTCTTCACCGAGGCACTGGATCAGCTCGCCGGCGCCGACGCAGAGCTCGAGCGGCTGCTCGAGGCGGGGCTCATAACCAACGCCATGTTCGTGCGGCAGCTCGGCGGCGCCGCCCGCCGGCGGCTCGAGCGCATACGCAAGCGGCCGGGGGACGGGACCGTCGGCGAGAAGATCTTGCTCTCGCTCCTCGCCTATCACGATGCGCGGGCGGGCGCGCCGGCCGCACTGGCCGTCCCTCTTGCCCGCCGCGCGCTTGCCGAGGGAACGCTGGTCAGGTCCGAGCCGTCCTCTGTCGCCTTCGTTGTCCCCTGCATGGTGTTAGAGATGGCGGATCTCGATGAAGCTCTCGTGGTGTTCGACGACGCACTCGCCGAGGCACACCGGCGCGGCTCGATCCTCACCTTCGCCACTACGAAGGCCTTTCGCGCCCAGATCTTTGTCTTGCGAGGCGACCTGGCCGAGGCCGAGGCCGAGGGGCGCGAGGCTTTCGCTGCGGCCGAGGCGTGGGGGACGACCGCTCGTGCCTCGGTGTACCTGGCCGCCATTCTCGCCGAGGCCCTCATGGAGCAGGGCAAGCTCGATGAGGCAGCGGTCGCACTCGACCGCTCCGGCCTCGGTGAGTCCCTACCCGATGATGCACGCCTACTCTTTCTTCCCAACATCCGGGCGCGCTTGCGCATGCTCAAGGGCGATCTGACCGGCGGCCTAGAGGACATGCTCGATGCTGGTCGCCATTCTGAGGCACTCGGACATCACAACCCGGCTTTTGTGGCCTGGCGCTCACAAGCCGCCCTCGCCCTGCTCCAGCTCGGCGAGCAGGACGAGGCCCGCCGCCTGGCGGCGGAAGAGCTCATGCAGGCACGCACCTGGGGTGCTCCCCGTGCGCTCGGCGCGGCCCTGCGGGCAGCGGGACTGGCCGAAGGGGGCGCGCGTGGCCTCCCGTTTCTCGAGGAGGCGGTCGAGGTGCTCACGAACTCGCCGGCGAAGCTCGAGCACGCGAAGGCGCGCACCGAGCTGGGGGCGGCACTTCGGCGCGCCAACCGCCGCTCCGAGGCGCGCGAGCACCTACGACGCGCGGTCGAGCTCGCAACGATCTGCGGCGCCGAGCCTCTCGCGGCGCGCGCCAACACCGAGCTTCGCGCCACCGGGGCGCGACCGCGGCGCATTGCCATGAGCGGTGCCGAGTCGCTGACGCCAAGCGAGCTGCGCGTTGCCCAGATGGCGGCCGAGGGGCCAACCAACCGGGAGATCGCGCAAACCCTCTTCGTCACCCCGAAGACGGTCGAAATCCACCTCTCGAGCGTCTACCGCAAGCTCGGGATCAGCTCGCGCTCGCAGCTTCCGGCAGCACTCGCCCAACCGAGTCGCGGATGACGCTGACATCGTTGCCAGTTGCGCGCGCAGACCTCGGCAAATCGCGATTTCTGAGGCACGGCTATCGGATCCGGCCGGGATAGCCGAAGGGGTTGAGGTACTTGTCGACGAGCGCCGCCAATGTGCGCTGATCCCAAGCATTGATGAAGTCGGCATGTCCGGAGAACTGCCCGCCGGAGGCAAGCTCGGCGTCACGGTCACCCGGCACGCCGTAGTGAATGACCAGCGTGATCGCCGGGACCTCGACGGGATGGGTCAGCGGACAGCGACCGGCGCTCGAGTAGGCCATGTGCCGTTTGTGGTCGACGCTGTCGAGGTGCACTCCGTCCCAGCAGTCGGGGAACCTGACCCGTAGACGCAGGTCCGCAAGCCTGCCGCCGAGACATGCGGGCACGGTGCTCCGGCGGTCGTCGCCGAAGCCGCAACTCCAGGAGGTCACGCGGAGGCTCTGCGGAGACCGCGCCTTTGCGTTGCCCGCGACCATCTTCAACCCCGGCGGGAACGGATCCACTTCGTCGAGGGTGCGTCTGACGTAGTAGACGATGGCGCCCCGCGGCTCGATCGCCCGGTCGCGGACGAACAGCGTCGGCGCCCAGTAGGCGGCTGTGTCCTCAGCGAGCAGGCACGTCGTCCGGCCGCCGGTCCGTAGTGACGCAGGCGTGGAGAAGGCGTCGGTGGATGTGTTGCCGAAATACGTGTGATCGTGGGAGCGGCCACGCCGACCCGGGAACACGATCGGATCGTCTTGGTTGCGGTGACTGAAGCCGCACGGCACCGCGAAGTAGCCGGGCCCGCCGGAGAGGCTGGTGCGGACGAGCCCGCCGGAGGAGGGACCGGCCGCCGCCTGGCCGACGGCGAGCACAGCCCCTAACACACCAGCACCGACAAAGACAGCGAGGACGAACGAACGGCTCATGCGGTCACCTCCGCTCCGGGACTGAGCCAGGCGTAGACAGGGATTTCTCGAGCCCGCCGGCGGCGGCCTCGACGACCGGGACGCCGTCGTGAGGCCGCGTGAGCGACGAACAGCGCACATCAAACTGCGGTTACGCGCCGCGGTGTTCGGACCAAAATCCAAGACTTACCGCCATCGCCCGAGCTCTTGCACGAGCAGTGAAGCACCAGACCCTGAGAGCAGACTAAGAAGCGCCTAAGAACTGCGTTGAGGCGCTGACGGCATGCTCCACAGCAGCGGGCCATCACGCGCTCGACCGTCTGTGGCACACCCATCGCGCCGCCTTCACCGCCGAGCACCTTCAACTTCATTCATGGGCAGTCTGCGGTCGCACCCGTACGGGATTGAGCTTCACCCGGTCACGGGGATTGCCCGTATCACTTGCAAGCAGGAAGAACCATCGGCGCCGTCGCCACCAGCACCGACGACCACGAGCGCCGCGACCGTTGCCGTTCCCGCGCGTGCGGGTAGGCATCCACACCGGCGAGGCCGCGGTCACCGACGACGACGACGACGAGCCGACGGCGCGGCTCCACCTCGCCTTGCAGGCCCCGGATCGCGACACGGTGGGACGCGTTCTACGAGGCGACAGTCGCGGCAGGCGGCCGCGAAAACGGCGCCCCCGGAGAGCGCGGTTACCACCCCGGCTACTACGCCTACGTCTTCGACCCCGACGGCAACAACGTCGAAGCCGTGTACCACGGCCGTGCGACGCGGTCCGTCGAGTCCGTCGTCGTCACACCCGAGGTGGATTGAGGCCGCCGGCGCGGCCTGCGGCGGACCACCTTGAAGATCGTGCCTCGAGAACCGGCAGGAACGTCAGCGCTGCTCTATCGCAGTGTCGGCCTGGGGGCCACGGGCGCGGGCTGGCCGAGTGGCGACGGCCTGACACGAAATACGCGCGCCACGCGCTTCGGCAGCCACCAGTTCCAGCGGCCGAAGAGCTTCATCGCGCTGGGCAAGAGCAGCGCGCGTACGAGCGTGATGTCAATCAGGATCGCCATGGCGAGACCGAAGCCGAACTGCTGCAGTCCGAGGATCGAGCCGGCGACGAAGCCCATGAACGCCGCGAACATGACGAGACCGGCGGCGGTCACGATTCGGCCTGTCTTGGCGAGCCCGTAGGAGACTGCATCCTCGTTGCTGCGTCCGGCGTCCCACTCCTCGCGCATACGGCTGACGAGGAAGACCTCGTAATCCATCGACAGCCCGAACACAGTCGCGAAGATGAAGACGGGGATCCAACCCTCGATCTGATCGAAAGTGATGAGCCCGAAAGCGTCGGCCCCTCCCCATTTGAAGAACGCCACGAGCAGCCCGTAGGCGGCACAGATCGAGAGGAGGTTGAGGACGATCGCCTTCAGTGGCAGCAGCAGCGAGCGGAAGGCCCTCAGGAGCAACAGGTAGGAGAGCACGAGCACCCCCAGCACGAGCCAGGGGAAGGCTCCGTACGTGAGGTCGAGGAAGTCGACGCTGCTCGGCGGGCCGCCGCCGGCGAAGACGTCGACACCCGAGGGAAAGCGCGCCGCCGGGACGATGCTGTCTCGGAGCCGGTCGACGAAGTCGAGCGCCGCCGGCACGCCGTACTCGCTCTTGCCGGTCACCTGGATGTTGAGGAAACGAGCGGTCGCGTCGACGGACTGCCTGCTCGCCGGATCGAACCTGATGCTTGCCACTTCCGGATCGGCCTCGAGACCGTGGCGCAGCCTGGCGACGGCGGCCTCGACGGCTGGATCGTCGGCTCCGTCCGCTCGTCCTGTGTCGACGACGATCGCCGTCGGCGCGATCGCTCCTTCGCCGGCCGCCTCGGAAATGATGTTCAGACCCTGTACGCCCTCGAGGTCCTGGGGGATCCCCTTGTTCGTCCCTGGCCCGAGCTCGAGCGAGAAGAGGGGCATCGCGAGCGCCAGCAGCAGCGCAGTCGTGCCGGCCGCGAACAGGACGGGACGGCGCATGATTGAGCGCGACAGGCGCCACCAGAAGTTGTCCTCCGCGTCGCGGCGCTCGATGACCCGCGCCGGAACCAGGTGCACGCGGTCGAGCTTGGCGCCGAGAAAGTGGAGGAGACCAGGCAGGAGCGTCAGCGCGCAGGCGACGGAGACGATGGGGATGAACATGCCAAAGCCGAAGCCGCGCATGAACGGCAGCGGCATGAAGAACATCACCGCGAGGCCGATCGCCACCGCCGTGCCGCTGAAGACGACAGCCCGGCCGGCCGTGGCCATCGTCCGCGCGATCGCCTCGTCTGTCGAGCTGCCGGAGCGGAGCTCCTCGCGGTAGCGGTAGACGATGAGCAACGAGTAGTCGACCGCGACCCCGAGCCCGATCAGCATGACGAGGTTCTGCAGGTAGGTCGACAGCTCGAGGAAGTTGGCGAAGATCCAGACGATCCCGAGCGTTGTCGGGATTGCGAACGCGGCGAACAGCAAGGGGATCAGGAAGGCCAGCGTCCCGAACACGAAAATGAGGATGATCAGCGCCACCGGGATCGCGATCAGCACCTCACCGACGAAGAGGTCGTGGGCGAAGACCGGGTCGAGGTCGTGCTCGATGGCCGCCTGACCGCTGACGTAGGTCTCGGCACCCGGGATTTCACCGATCGACCGTCGGATGTCGTCCGTGTAACCCTTCGCATCCGCCGGCTCCAGGTTGGAGACGATCGTCGCCGTCACGACATCATCGGCGACGGCCTCGACCGACGCCACCTTGGCCGTGGGCAGCGCCCCGGCCGCCCGCACCGCCGCTCGGCGCACGTCGGGAACGAGAGCGCGAGCGGAGCCCGGATGTCCCTTGGCGACGAGCGAGAAGGAACCGGTTGTCTTCTGTCCGAAGTGCTCCTCGAGGACGTTCTCGGCACGCTCGGTGTCTGTTCCCGGCAGCGAAAAGCGATTCGTGAGCAGATCGCTGAGACCGGACATCGCCACCACCGAGCCGAAGAGGATCACCATCCAGATGGCCAGGACCGGCCATCGGAGGCGGATCATGCGATGAGTCCAGAACTCCATCAGTGCACCTGCTTCTCTAGCGCACCGCCTTCTCTAGCGTACAGCCGAGCTCGGGCTGACGATGTTCGTGCGCGTGTCTCGCGCGTAAGACGGTCCCGTTCCTGAGTCCGCTTACGACGCAGCGCGACGAGTGCGCTCCGCTCTCTCCACCGCCCGGGCCAGGTCGACCCGCGACGAAACGCCGACCTTGCGAAAAATGTTGCGCAGGTGCGTCTCGACCGTCTTCTGGCTGAGGAACAGCTCGGCCGCGATTTCCGGATTGGTCTTACGATCGACGACGAGCCGCGCTAGCTGGAGCTCGCGCGCGGTCAGCGCTTCAAGCTCAGTTCCATCGGCCTCGCCCGCGCGCGTTTGGCGGTGGATGTGATGGCCGAGCTTTCGCAGCTCGCGTTCCGCCTCGTCCCGGTAGCGCAGCGCACCGCCCGCCTCGAACTGATGGGCCGCCCGCAGCAGCTCCGCGGACGCACGGTCGCCGCAGTGGGCTTGCGCGAGCGCTCGGCCCGCGAGCGTGCGGGACAGGGCAGCTTCGATCGGCGCCCCGACTCCCTCAGCGGCAGCGACCGATGCGAGCGCCTGCTCGGCTGCGTGGGCGGGGTCGCCGGCGTACAGAGTGACGGCGGCGGCCGCTCGATCGGCCCAGGCGGCAGCCATCGGGAGCTGCACGGCCGCGGCCCAGGCCTGCGCGGCGGCGGCTGCACTCTTCGCCTCAGCGAGACGGTCGAGCGCGAGCCAGCAGCGCGTGAGCACTTCGAGGTACCGCGCCCTTGGGCTGCCGGCAATGAGCACCAGCGTCTCGCCTCCGGCCGAGTCGAGGAGCATCTCGACCGCAGGTTTCGGTTGCCCAGTCTCGAGAAGGGCGGCGGCGAGGTCGGCGGCTGCTTCGGCCGCGTGGAAGTTGCTGTTGGAATCCTGACTGAGGCCGAAGCTCTCCTGGGCACAGGCGAGCGCGAGCTCGACGTCGCCGCTTCGGAGTGCCCCGGCCGAGCGACCCATGAGGGTCCAGATCAGCGCGTGCGTGTTGCCCAGTAGGCGCGCCGCCTCGATGCCTCCGTCGAGCAACTCGCCGGCCTCGGTCAACTTTCCCCGCTGGCGCAAGAGCCCACCCAGGGTCGCGGCCAATAGGAGGAAGAGCTCTCCCTGGCCGGTAGCACGCGCCACGGCCAGTGCGCGATTGGCGTGCGCCTCGCCCTCGGCGTACCTGTCGAGATAGAGCTCCACGCCGGCGAGCCAGGCCGCGGCCTCGAGGTGGCGGGCCAGCTCGTCGTCCGACAGAGAATCGACGAGCGCCGCTGCCTCTGAACGATTCGATTCGGCTCGCTCGGCTGCCCCCAAGATCGAATTGGCGAGCGCGAGCTCGGCGAGGGCGGCCGCGATCAGAGGCGTGTCTCCAAGGTGTCTCGCCGCATTCACCGCGCGTTCGGCCGCTTCGTGCATCGCCTCATGCTTCGTGCGCCAGAGTGCGTTCACGATCAGCTCGAGCATCAGTGCCACCGCCTCGGGCGAACCCTGGTCGGGGAGGCTCTCGAGGGCGCTCGCGAGGCGGTCGCCGGCCTGCTCCTGTCGTCCGAGATTGCTCTCCACCCCGGCACAGGCGCGGGCGAGCCTGGCACGGAGCGCGTGGGAGTCGTCGGGCACGATCGCGAGGGCATCCAGCAATGCGCTGTGGCTGTCGCCAAAACGGCCGACCGCCGTCAGGGCCCGCGCGCGGGCGAGGAGAAGCTCGATGCGCTCCTCCGCCGGCGCGGTCGCCGGCAGTAGGCGCAGCGCTTCTCCGAACCAGTGAGCGGCGCTTGCCGGTGCCAGACGGACGGCTTCCTCACCGGCTCGGCGCAGGACCGCCGCGGCGCCAGCGTCACCCTCGCGCGCCGAGCGTTCGACATGATGGGCGAGGGCCGAAGCTGTAGCCCCCCGCATCGCCAGCGCCTCGGCACACCGTTGGTGGGCCCCCAGTCGCGAGCCGACAGCGGTGGCCTCGTAGACCGCGCGGCGGACGAGCCGATGCCGGAAGCGGAAGCGGCGGGGGACATCGGTGGCTCGAATGAGATCGAGCTGCAGGAGCTCGTCGAGCGCCGCAATCGCCTCGCTC
>JBKOVQ010000148.1:0-14349 GCA_046723985.1 Actinomycetota bacterium
TCTCTCACGCGCAAGATCCAGAACTCGATATCGGCTGCGACAATGCAAGTCTGAAAGGTGCTCAGAACAGCGGCGAAACAGCGCCGAGCGTTGTCGGGTCCTTCCCGCAAGGCGTCTCAGGTAATCCGGGCGGCCGGCCGAAGGGACTGGCCAGGTATGTGCGCGAGCTGGTCGGCGATGACGGCCAGCGGATCGCCGACTTCATGCTCGGCGTGCTCGAGGACGAAACGGAGCGAACCGAGACGCGGATGCAGGCGGCCACCTGGCTCGCCGATCGCGGATTCGGCAAACCGACGCAGCCGCACGAAGTCGAGCTGAGCGCCCGCACCTATTTCGACCCCGACGAAGTCGAGAAGGCCGCCGAGTGGTTCGATGCTGAGGTCCGTCGCCTCTCCGAGATCCGTCGCCGCTCCGCCGCCGCATCTGACCCTAGGGGGTAGAGGGGGTGCCGGCGCGAGGAGTCACGGGGGCGGGGGATCCGTACTGAGACGAGGCGGGGTCCAGTGGCGGCCCCCCGTTCTCGACAGGCGAATCGCGTCATCCTGACCCAGAACCCCGTGAACACCCCGCCTCGGTGCGGCCAGTCCTTTCCAAACGCTTTCCAGAACCGCATGAAGCAGGATCTGCTCGCCGCGCTCGGCCTCCGAGGCGTTCTCCGGCTTTCTGCGCGTCTCGGTGGTGCGCGCCAGTTGCGCGCCAGTCGCCACCCCTCTCAGGCGGTCTTGAGCGGTCTTGAGCGGAGGACGGCCTTGCTGGCAAGGAAGGCCCCAGGCCGCTCCGTTACGCGGAAAACGGCCTGGTTGAACGGCGGGGCTGGGATTCGAACCCAGGAGGCGCTTGCACGCCCAACGGTTTTCAAGACCGCCCCGTTCGACCGCTCCGGCACCCCGCCGGCTACCTAGTTAAGCGGAAGCTTCGACCGTCTCGAGCACCCAGAAGTTCTCGCCTCGTTCAGCCTCGAGCTTGGCGAGCTGCTCGCGGTGGATCTCCCGGACTCGCTCTGGCGATATCGCCTCGGCGGGGTCGATCTCCTCGATCTTGAGGCTGGTCTTGTCCTCGTACAGGTGCTCGCCCGCGAGCCGCGCCCGGTCGTCGTACGGCCAGACGAACGCCTGGCGGCTGTACGCGTGGTAGAGCGCGTCCGGCCTCGGCACGTCGTAGCCCAGCGACTGGAGGTCGCTACCGCGCGCGAGCTGGTGGAAGGTGATCTCGTCGGCGACGCCCCAGTCGCCCACCGCGAGCCGGTCGTCCGAGTGCCACAGCACCGCCTCGCTCACGGCGTTGTAGAAGGCGAGCACGCCCTCCTTCCCCGTGATCACCGCCGGGTTCGCTCCCCAGGTGACCCGGTAGACAGGCTCGTCGACCATCATGTCCGGTGCGAGGATCCGGTCGTACTGGCCCGACCCCTCGAGGTGGACGTGCCGCCAGAAGTTGAGGAGGATCGCCCGGTGGAGCGGCTTGGTCGTCTCCTCGACCAGCTCGGCGGTCGGGATCATGCAGTCGTACACCGCCTGCGCGAACCTGTTCATGGGGCCTCCTATCGGGTGATCGTGGTCGGTGCGCCGTAGGCGTGCAGCACGTCCGGCACCTCGCCGCGCAAGTTCTCCAGGATCGCGAGTACGAACCGGTCCGTGACTGCGGTGCCGTTCAGGGTGGCGGCGAACTCCGTGCGTTTCTGGCCCCCTGGCCGGTAGCGGATGCCGAGTCGCCGTGCCTGGAAGTCGGTTGTGTTCGAGGTGGACGTGATCTCGCGGTAGCGCTGCTGGTGCGGGAACCAGCCCTCGATGTCGTACTTCTTCGCGGCCGGGGCGCCCAGGTCGCCCGCGGCGACGTTCACGACCCGATACGGGATCCCCAGCGCTCCGACGATCTCCTCCTCGATCGCGAGCAGCCGGTCGTGCTCGTCCCGCGCCGCCGCGGGCTCGCAGTAGACGAAGAGCTCGACCTTGTTGAACTGGTGCACGCGGAACATGCCCCGCGTGTCCTTGCCCGCTGCGCCCGCCTCGCGGCGGAAGCACGTCGAGAAGGCCGAGTAGCGGAGCGGGAGTTCGTCGACGATCTCGCCCATGTGCAGGCCCGCGAGGGCGACTTCCGACGTGCCGGCCAGGTAGAGGTCGTCGTCGGGGAGGGCGTAGATGTTGCTGCGCTCGGTGGGGAAGAAGCCGGTGCCGTACATCGCCTCCTCCCGCACGAGCACCGGCGGCACCATCGGCACGTGTCCGTGGGCGCTCGCCCGATCGAGGCCGAAGCGGTAGACGGACAGCGCGAGCAGCGCCGTGTCTCCGATCAGGTAGCCGAAGCGCGAGCCGGAGAGCCGAGCGGCCCGCTCCATGTCGAAGCGGCCGATCTCGGTGTGCTCGGGCCCTTCCGGAGTCGGTTCCCCCACGCGGCGGAGCTCCTCGGCGTCCTCCTCCGTTTCGCCGTCGGGCACCGAGGGGTCCGGAGGGTTCGGCACCTGCTCGAGTAGCCGGTCGCGCTCGGCCTCGGCAGCCGCGAGTCCCTCTTCGACCGCCCGTAGCTCCTCCTTCACTCGGTTCAACTCCTCGAGCTCTTCCACCGACGGCTTGCCCTTCAGCTTCAGGCGGCCCCGCAGCTCGTCCGCGCGCGGGACGAGTCCCCGCCAGCGCTCGTCGGCGGCGAGCAGCGCGTCGAAGGCCTCGGCCTCGGCCGCGCCCTTGCGGGCAACGGCCGTGCGAAACCCGTCCGGGTCGTTGCGCGCCGCGCGGAGGTCGATCACGCGAGGCAGTCTAGGTACGCCTCGAGCACCTGGGCAACGCCCTCCTCGGTCACCGGCGGGCAGACGAAGTCGGCGACGGCGAGCACTCGCTCGTGCGCGTTCTCGACCGCAACGCCGTAGCCCGCCCATTCGAGCAGCTCGACGTCGTTCTCGCCGTCGCCGAAGGCGATCGTCTCGTCGGCAGCGAAGCCGAGGTGCTCGGCGAGGAAGGCCAGGCCCGAGCCCTTGGTCACATCCGGGCTCGCGAACTCGAGGAAGTGGGGGAGCGACTTCGAGATGTACAGCCGGCCGTCGAAGCGGGCGCGCATGCGCTCCTCGAGTCCGTCCAGCTCGACCGGATCGCCGACCGCGACCAGCTTCGTGGGCGGTTCGGAGAGCCATTCGAGCAGGTCGCCGACGGCGTGCACTTCCAGGTTCTGGAACGAGGCGTACGCCTCGGAGGCGGACGTATGCCGGGCGACGTAGAGCTCGTCGTCGACGTAGCAGTTCAGCGGATAGCCCTCTGCCTCGACCGCTCCGATCGCCTCGCGTGCCAGTTCGAGTGGGATCGGCTCGTGCCTGAGGAACCGTCCCGTGACCGGGTCGGCGACGACGGCGCCCTGGTAGCAGACAACGGGATCGTCGATCCCGGCGGCCTCGGCGTACGGGCGCACCGATCGGAACATGCGCCCCGTGACGAGGATCACGTGGATGCCGGCGGCGCGCGCTGCCGCGATCGCCGACTGCGTCCGCGGCCGCAGCTCGGCGTCCTCGCCGATCAGCGTCCGGTCGAGGTCGCAGGCGAACGCCTGCACCCCCCGCGGAAAGTCGTCCGGCAGGATCAGCTGCCTGCGGCCTGCGAGACGTACGCGGCGACGTCGGCGATCTGCTTGGCGCTGAGCTGTCCGCTGAAGGCCGGCATCACGCCCTTGCCGTTCGTCACCCGGTCCGTGACGAGCGACGCCGGCGGCTTCGCCTCGTCGAGGTTCGGGCCGACCGTACCGGTCGCGCCTGCGTCCTTCAGCGTGTGGCAGCTCTTGCAGCCGGCGGTATCGAACACCTGCTTGCCGGCGACCGGGTCGCCCTTCAGCGCCGGCGGCTGGGCAACCTTGCCGATCACGGTGTTCGGGGTCGGCGTCGTCGTGGTGGTCACCCCGCAGCCGGCGAGCGCGAGGACGAGCAGAAGGGCGATGGACGCTCGGCGGAGCACGCGCGCGAGTCTAATCGACAGCCGGGCGGCGACGCCGCGGAAACGTCCGCGCTGTCGCCGCCGGAGATCGCCTTACGGCGTGATCCGGATCACGGAGCCGAGCCCGGTGACCGCAGGAGCGATGCTCCAGTTGGAGGCGTACAGCGACCCGTCCGAACCGGCCGCGAATCCGCCCGGGAAGGAGAGCCCGCTCACCACTGGGATCGGAGCGCTGCTGTGTGCCGGGACGCGCACGACCTCTCCCGTGCCCGGTGCGGCACTGTCGAGCCCCAGCGTCGAGAACTCGGTCGCATAGAAGTTCCCGTCTGCGCCGAAGCCGCAGCCCGTGATCGTCGTCAGTCCGGTCGCCCACTGGGTCAACGGCGTTGCCTCACCCGGGGCGAAGCGCCAGACCGCCGCGGAGCCGAGCGGGTTGCCGCCGCCCGTCAGCTCGCCGACATAGAACGCACCGTCCGGGCCCCGGTCGATGCAGGTCGGCACCGAGTCGGCCGAGGCCGGGTTCGGGATGAATTGCTCAACACTCACCTTGCCGTTCGGCCGCACGCGGTTGATCGTGTTGGTGCCCGCGTCGACGACCCACTGCGAACCGCCGACGGCGAGGACGCCGTACGGGTTCGCGTCCGGGAACTGGCCCGGCACGGGGTCGGCGTGGTCGGTCGACCACAGGAAGTTGAAGTGACCGACGTCCGCGACCACCTTGGCCTTGCCGCTCGGGTTGAACTCGAGCAGCCGGCCGAACTGGGCCTTCAGGTTCGCGGTGACGTCCGCCGGGAGGCCGGCGGGAACCTTGTCGGACGCCTCGGCCATGATCCCGTAGAACGTCCCGTCCTCCCCTCTATTGACGCGAGGCGCCGCAGCTGCCTCCCGTCGTCGGTCGAGCGGGAGTCTTCTCAACCGGCGCAGGAGTGGACCGAACGTCCAGCCAGCGCGGCGAGAGCGCTCTTCGCGTTCGGTGCGAACTTCAGGGAGACCCGACCCGGGCGCGGGATCGACAACCGGATCATCCCGTCGGCTGTGCGGCTCGCGCAGCCCGCGGACGGCCGCCAGTAGCGCGAGAAGCGAACGGCGAGCCGGTACGTCCCCGCCCGTTCGGCTTTGACGACGATCCGCGACTCGGTCAGCGAGGCGACCCTGGCGCCGCGGGGCCCGGTGAGGATCGGCGTCGCCTGCGGGACCTCGTAGACGGTGAGGTGCAGGCTCCTGAACACCGGACGGAGAGGCGTGCGCCCGCTGCGCAGGAGCGCCGCCTCGCCGCGGGCGCTGTAGTCGACGGGCGCGTCGGTCAGGACGACGTACTTGACGCCGAGCCGCCGCAACCAGCTCGTGTACGCCTTAGGACCGAGCTCGTCGTAGAGCACCTCGTTCTGGGGGAAGTCGTCCTGGCGGAACCAGCCGCGCGCGAGCGGGATGTCGGCCCGGGCCAGGTACAGGGCCGGCCAGTGGCCGGTCGTGTCCACCGCCTCCACGCGGTACGAGGGTGTCAGGTGCGCATGCAGGTACGCGATCGCCGGCCGCCAGTAGGAGGCGTGCGCCGCCGCGTCCTTCTCCGCCTTCACGTAGCTCCCTGCGAGCGGGGTGACGTTCCAGGAGAGGGCGAGCGCGAACACGATCAGTGCGGGAATCCGCGGCTTCCAGCCTCGCAGCGAGAGCACGAGCACGCTGAGGGGAACGGCCGCGTAGCGCAGCCGTGCGATGTTCTCGCCGACTGCGGTCGAGAGGAAGAAGAAGGTCAGGCACGCGATCCCGTAGACGGGGAAGACGTAGCGCAGTGCACGCAGCTGCTCGACGCGCCACGCGAACGCGGCCGAGAGCGCGCAGTACGCGCAGGCGGCGGCGAGCTCGGCGGTCGAGAACGGGTACCGACCGCTCATCGGGAAGACCCGCCAGAGCAGGGCCTCGAGCACAACGATCGCGAGCAGCCCGCTGCCGGCGGCGACCTGAAGCCAGCGGTCGGAGCGCCGCCCGATCGCCAGCCCGACGACGATCAGCGCAAGCAGGAGAAATGCGATCGGGCTCGCAGCGGCGGTGAGCCCGGCGAGGAGGGCGAAGCGCCACGGGCGCCGCGCCTGGAGCGCCCAGAGTGCGAGCAGGGCCAGCGCCGAGCCGAGCACGAACGGAAACGCCGCCGACAGGACGATCCCTGCCCAGACGACCGCGAACGCGCGGCTCGACCAGCGGGCCTGCGGTCCCCACTCCTTCCAGACGACGACGGCGAACGCGAGAGTGGCGACCGCGACGGTCGCGACCGCGAGCAGGCGGATCCCGACTACGGCCGCGAGCGGGTAGTAGAGCAGGCTGTACGTGACGAAGCTGTACCGGCCCGCGTACCAGAAGTTGTTCCAGAGGGTGAAGCCGTGGTCGAGGAAGACGGCGCGCTGGTAGGCGTGGGCAGCAAGGTCGGTGCCGGGCGGGCCGGCCCAGGCGAGCAGTGCGGCGAAGGACGCGGCGACGCCCGCCGAGAGGACCGCCTCACGGGCGAGAGGTGACGCTCGACGCATCGAGTCCGACGCTATCCGGACTGGCAACGGCACGCGTTGGTTCTCGTACCCGCTCGTACGCCCAGAGAACCGCGTACGAGAGTGCTCCCGCCGACGCGACGTCGCCGGGGCTGTCGTTGACGAGCAGCGAGACGGCGATTCCCGCGACGAGGGCATCACCGGCCGGGAAGCGCGGCGGCCGCGTCCAGAGCATGACGATGGCGGCGATCGAGACCGCGAAGACGGCCGCCTCGCCCGCGCCGGCGCCCACCGACGCCGCCGAGATGTGCACCCGGTGCGCGAGTTCCTCCGCCAGCGAGATCGGCCCCCGCCGGAATGCGTGCGTGACATGGCTCGACCCGCCCGTAGCGGCGTCGAGGCCGACGATCACCGCGACGGCCGCGGCGAGGCCGATGACGCCGAGTACGACTCTGCGGACGGTGAGGCGAACGTCGTACATGCGGACGGCGAGCACGCCGAAGGCGACGATCAGGACGACGATCCCGGCGCCGTCCGCGCCCGCGTGGCTCCAGCCGATCGTGACGAGTGCGAGCAGGAAGACGGCCGCGATCCAGAGTCCGCCGAGCAGCGCGGCGGCCTCCAGCGACACCGTCAGCAGGACCGTCTCGGTCAAGTTGCCGGCGCCGTAGAACCGTCCGCCTCCGTCGGGGCGGGCGCCGATCGCCGCCAGCGAGTTCACCTCCGGCCAGGCGGCGAAGACGACGAGGTAGGCGACGATCAGCGCCACCAGCGCCCAGGGGAGCGCCCCGCGCACCGCGGCCAGGGCGAAGCACGCGCCGACCGTCAGCCCGATCAGCGCCACGGCGACCACCCAGGGGCGCGTCACTCCCAGCGCTGCGAGCAGCAGCGAGCCGGCGAGCACGGCAGGCGCTGCCAGAAGGCCCACCCGACCCAGGTACTGGGAGCGGAAAGCGAAAGCGAGCACCGCGCCGGCGAGGACGGAGCCGACGAGGATCAGCGTCGCCCAGAGCCGCACGTCGTGTGTCTGCGTCAGGCGGTGGTCGAGTCGGCGGAGGTCGGCGGCGGCCTCGGTGTCGGGGTCCGAGCGGATGCGCGGTGTCCGGCCGTCGGCGAGCGCGCGAGCGGTGGGGGCGATGTCGGCGATCGAGACCAGCCCGCGGATCCGTGTCGAGTCGGAGACGAGGATGCCGCGGTAGCCGCCGCCGACGATCGCGACCGGGTACCGCCGGGTGTTGGCGTGCTTGCCCAGTGCCGGCAGCGCGACGTAGATCGTCACCTCTGCGGGGCGCCGCCGGAGGGAGATCACTTGCTTGCCGGAAGGCGTGCCGCCGAGCACCGACGGCTCGACCTTCCCGCGCACCAGTGAGGCCACTGCTGCGCGCCGGGTCACGGTCTCGCCCGAGCCGGGGACGAACAACCCGACCGCGCCGCGGGCGGCGTAGGTCTGCGGATCGAACGGCGGCACCACGACGACGCTCACGCGCGCCGCGTGAGCGGGCGCGGCGATCGAAGCGAACAGCGCGGCTGCGACGAGGACGCGCTTCACGGTCAGGCGATTCTGGACCAGTAGTGTTCAGGCCGTGCTGGTCGAGCGCAGCATGCACTCCGGGTACCTCTCGAACGCGTACCTGGTCGCGGACGAGGAGGGCGGCACCGCGGTCTTCGTCGACAGCGGCGCGCCGATCGACCCGCTGCTGGCCGCCGCCGAGCGGTGGCGCGTCACCCCGGTCGCAGTGCTCCGCACTCACGGCCACCACGACCACGTCGAGCACGAGGCCGAGCTCGGCGTCCCGGTCGTGACGGGCGACTTCGAGTCGGGCGGGTTGAGCTTCCAGGCACTCCCGTGTCCAGGCCACAGCGACGACGGCGTGTCGTTCCACGGCGGCGGTGTCTGCTTCACCGGCGACACGCTCTTCAAGGATGCGGTGGGGGGCACGCGCAGCGAATTCCAAGCGGTGCGGCGCTCGGTGATGGACGTCCTGATGGCTCTTCCGCCGGAGACCCGCGTGCTGCCCGGCCACACCGAGGAGACGACGATCGGCCGCGAGTGGGAGCTGAACCCGTTCGTGCGCGTCTGGCGCGGCCTCGATCCAGAAGGGAACGACCCGTGTCGGGTCGGCGGCGCGGACGCGGTGATCGTCGTCTGGTCGCCAGATTACGACGGCAAGGGGAAGGCCTGGGTGCGCTTCGCCGACGGCCTGGACGCGATCGTCGGCGGCTCGGCGGTCGAGCGGGGCTAGGGAACGACGGCGGCCTTCAGGTAGTCCGGCGGTGGGTCGGCGAGAAGCGCCGCCACGCCATCGAGCTCGATCCGGTGCGTGATCAGCCGCTTCCACGGGTACGCGCCGCTGGCGAGGAAGGCGAGCGCAGCGCGGACCGTCGCGGGCGTGTGGTGGAACGCGCCGCGCAGGGTCAGCTCCTCGTAGTGCAGGCGGTACGTGTCGACGCCGAGCTCGGTCCCTCGCGGCAATCCGCCGAAGAAGACGACGGTGCCGCCGGGCCGGACGAGCCCGAGCGCGTCGCGCCATGCCTCCTCGGTGCCGGCCGCCTCGATCACGACGTCCGCCTGCTCCGCCGCCGGGCCGGCGCCGAAGAGCCGGCCGAGTTCGCGCCGCTCCGGCCGGCCACCGGCGAGGAACGGTCGGCCGCCCGCGTCGGCGGCGCAGGCGGCGAGCATCAGCCCGATCGGACCGGCGCCGACGATCGCGACCGAGTCGCCCGCCTCGATCCCTGCCCGCGAGATGCCGTGCAGGCAGCAGGCGAGCGGCTCCAAGAGCGCCGCGGCCTCGGGCGCGAGTGTCGGCGGCACGCGGAGGAGGTTGCGGCGGGCGATCCGCTCGGGCACGAGGATCAGCTCGGCGTAGGCGCCGTTCAGGAGCGGGAACAGGTTCTCGCACAGCGTCTCCTCGCCGCGGCTGCACGATGGGCAGACGCCGCACGGCGCCGAGTTGGCGGAGACGACGCGGCGGCCGAGCGCGACGTCGATCCCGCAGAATTCGTGGCCGAACGGGCTGGGCGGCGGGCCGAGCAGGACCGGGTGGCCGCGCAGGAACGCCTTCGCGTCCGTTCCGTCCGTGAGCGCGACCTCGACCTGGACGAGCACGTCGCCGGGGCCGGGCACGGGATCTGGTACGTCTTCGAGCCGGACGTCCCCGGGCCCGTGGAAGATCAGCGCCCTCAAGGCTGGAAGACGACCTTCAGGGTGTCGCCGTTGCGGTAGAGGTCGAGCCCCTCGTCGAAACGCTCGAGTGGGAGGACGGTCGGCTTCGGGAGAGCGAGCTTCGGAAGCAGCTCGAGTGCTTGGCGCATGTGCCGCGGCGTCGCCGAGCGCGAACCGAGCACCGTCAACTCGTGTCGGTAGACGGCGTTCAGCCCGAGGGGGGCGGAGGGGGCGAAGACGAGCAGCGTGCCGCCCGGCGCGAGTGCCTCGGCCGCGTGGGTCGCGCCGCCGGGCGCGCAGAGGACGGCAACGTCCATTGGGCCGTCCGGGTGGCGGCCGTCGCGTCTGGGATCGGAGTCGATGGCGAAGACCTCGTCGCCGCCCCGGCGCAGCACCGCGCCGAAGAGACGGCCGACGAAGCCGTTCCCGACCACGAGCACCCGGCCGCGGGGCAGGCGCTCGGCGGCGCGCAGCACGCAGGCGAGCGGCTCGACGTAGGTCGCGGTCTCGTCGTCCACGTCGTCGGGCAGCGGCAGCGACTCCGTGGCGCGTGCCCGCTCGGCGAACCCGCCGGGGACGATGGTCGCCTCGTGGAACGATTCACAGGTCGACTCGTGCCCGGCCAGGCAGCGCTCGCACTCGCCGCAGGGCAGATGGTGGACGAGCGCGACGCGGCGGCCGCCGCGTTCGGCCGTGACCTCGTGGCCGAGCACGGTCCCGGGGAGCGCGACCCCGATCTTCTCGAGGTCGGAGCCGCAGAGCCCGCAGGCGAGCACGCGGACGAGCTCGCCGCGGCCCTCGGGCTCCGGCACGTCCGCGAGCGCCGGCTGCCCGTGTTCGTCGAGGACAACGGCCCGCACGGGAGTATCGTAGGCCGATGGCGATCAAGCTCTATCGCTGCTCCAACACATGCGTGAAGCTGCAGGGCCACCCATGCTGGAAGGTGCAAAGCTCGCTCGACGAGCAGGGGATCGAGTACGAGGTCGTGACGGGGCCCTTGCGCAAGGGCAAGCGCGACGAGGTCGAGCAGCTGTCCGGCCAGCGGGCCTACCCGGTGATCCAGTTCGAAGACGGGTCGGTCTACCGCGAGGAGTCGAAGGAGATGGCGGCGACGATCCGCGCCGGCAAGCTCGACGAAAAGCGGGGCGGCGCGACCCCGGCCGCCTAGAGCACCCGCACGGGCACGCGCTGCACGCCGTTGTTGGCGTAGCCGCCGACGTTCCAGTCGGCCTCGTCCGGCTGCCGGTTTCCGGCCTCGTCGAGGGCGCGGCAGCAGAGGACGTGGTCGCCGCGGGTCGCATCCCAGTCGAAGCTCCAGCCGCGCCAGGCCCAGCGTTGGCCGGGCGGCTCGAGCTCGGCCTCTTCCCAGGTCGCGCCCGTGTCCACGCTGACCTCGACCGAGTCGATCGGCGCCCAGCCCGACCAGGCACGCCCCTCGATGGTCGTCGGCCCGGCGTGGAGCGTCCGCTCGCGCTCGGGGAAGCTCACGAGACCGGGCGGCACCATCAGCGCCCGCGGGAAGATCCGGCTGAGCGGCTCGCCTGCGTCTTCCTCGTCGCGCTTGAGACGGTAGGCGTGCGCCTGCTGGTAGCCGGTGAAGGGTTCGGCGACGACGGTGATCCTCGTCAGCCACTTGACGTGCGCCATCCCGTACCAGCCGGGGACGACCAGGCGGAGCGGGAAGCCGTGCTGGGGAAGGAGCGGCGCGCCGTTCATTCCGTATGCGAGGAGCACGTCGTCGCGGAGCGCTTCCTCGACCGCCAGGCTGCGGGCGTACTGCTGGGCCTCGCCGGCCTCGACACCTCGGTCGAGCCCGGTGAAGACGACCTCGACCGCGTCCTCGTCGATGCCGGCCTCGGTCAGGAGCGGTGCGAGCGGCGTCCCCGTCCAGGCGCCGGTGCCGACCGCCTCCGCGAGCCAGGGCTGGCTGAGCGGCCGCGGGTCGGGGAGGAAGGCCCGGCCGTTCCCGGCGCATTCCATCGTCACCTCGAGCTCGACCACCGGCCGCGCACGCAGGTCGTCGAGCGAGAGCGAGAGCGGCCGCGACACGCGTCCCTCAACCGTGAGCGCGAACGTCGCCGGGTCGACAACCGGAATGTCGTAGTGGATCAGGAGGTAGTGCAGCCCGGCGGGCGTGACCGGGTAGCGGAGCGCCTCGAGCGGCATCCCGTGGTTGCGGGCCGCCAGTTGCAGCTCGACCTGGTTGAAAGGCTCCACGCGGGGCGGACGCTACACTGTCAGCCGCCCGGGGCTATAGCTCAGTTGGGAGAGCGCCTGGATCGCACCCAGGAGGTCGCCGGTTCGAGTCCGGCTAGCTCCACTTCCACGTCGCGCCTCATTTTCTGCCCCCCGGAGGTGGTGCGTCGCATCCGCTAGATGATCTGCACCAGATGCTCGATCGCAACGCCCACACCGGTGTAGGTCGCGGCGAAGCCGACCGAGTAAGCGATAGAAGCGAGCACGATTTGGCGCTGACCGATCGTCTTGCTCCCAGCGAGACGAGTTACAGCGACGACGATGACTGTGCCGATCAGGCCCGCAGCGATCGTCAGTAACACGGTTGAATCTCGCGCAATCCAGCTGAGCGGGTGCTTCAGGAGACGGCCGCGCCGCAGTTTCTCCAACCGCTTTTCGAGCTTCGCGCCGTATCCGCGAATCCAGTCGTCCCAGCTTCGCTGCATCCAGTTGCAACAGGCGATGTTGACAAACGTGAGCGCGGCTGCCGCGATGCCGAACACGAGATACCACGGAACCCACACTGTCACGGCGACCAGGATCGGACCGAGGAGAAGGTCATCGAAAAACGCATAGACGCCCACGAGGGTGCCGATAACGCCGTTGGCCACCCTGGCAAGCGCGTGAGATTCCGGACTCACCGAAGGAATCGTCTCGGGACTACGGCGAGAGGTCAACGAGATCCGGGAGGGGGCGGGTGGCTCCTCCGTTTATGGAGGGCGAGCGCGAGAGTTGCGGAATGGACCACCAGAGTCCGGCAAATCGCGACCTGATCTCCTGGCCGGCTTTCCTGAGGCTGCCTCCTGGTCTGCCGCCAGGAGATGCCGGCTCGCCGTGCGGGGGACATAGGCTCACGCTGTGGCCCAAGGGCGAGCTGGGCCGCCGGAGGGGACGGGGCTGGTTGGGCGCATGTGGCACGATCCACGGCAAATGGACAGCAGTCGGCTCTCAGCGCTCCCGATCCTCGCCGATCTGCCTGCAGCCGAGCTCGACCAGCTCGCAGACGCGCTGGGCGAAGTGGAGGTCGAGGCAGGCGCCGAGTTCATCAGGCGCGACGCCTACGGAACCGCTGTTTACTTCATCGAGCAGGGCGAAGCCGAAGTTCGAATGGCTGACGGTGGGACAGAGAAGCTCGGCCCCGGTGACATGTGCGGTGAGATCGCGCTCCTCCTGACGGGACAACGGACTGCAACCGTCGTCGCGCGCACGCCGACCCGGCTCCTCCAGCTCACGGGTCTCGATTTCGAGCGCATCCGGGGCCATGTGCCCCAGCTCGAACGCTTGCTGCGGGGCGTCGGCGCCGAACGCGTACGACCGACCTACCAGCGCTGAAGTACCGTCGATTGTCGCCACGGTCCGCACGTGTTTCCGGACGGGCAGCGAACGGGGAGGCGTCCTCTTCGCGGCGGTCTAGCCCTCCGGAGCCTCGACCGGCTCCGTCTCGCTGAGCAGGACCCGGCGAATGAAGGCGGTCCGGGTGTCGCTGGGCAAACGCTGCTCATCCGTCCACACTCGGTCGGCGATCGTGGGCGTTTCGAGCAGGTGGGCGGCCGTCTCTGCGGCGGGCGCTCGCGCCAAGAGGTCGCGTTGACGATCGCGTCAACCTCCTGGACGGTGATGTCTCCGCAGACGAGTCGGATTCGGTCGATCGGGCGCACTGGTGCAAGCGTAGTGCTCTCCCTGAACTAAGACGCTCTCGCCTCTCGGACGAACCTTCCCCGACCCCTCCAGAGCAGCCTCCTGCCCTCGAAGCGTAGGGCTGCCACGGTCTGCCACACTCTCCCGAGTGCCCTAGTTGAGCCATCCTGCGGGCTGAGCACCAAACCCGCAGGCTGGGGCAGGACAGGGGTGGGGCATCCCCCGCGCGCGGCGCGGTGGTGCGCGAGCCTCTGCCGGGAACCGTCTCCAGTGCTCGGTCAGCCGCCGGGACGTGCGGGGTTCGTTGTAACGCGTAGATCAGCGAAGCAGGGGGCGGACATGCAGACTGGCGGGTCCGCCCCCAAGCCTGCTCGCGCCCTCGTCACTGATTAGTCAACGAGGAAGGCCCGCCGCCTCGGTCGGTGAAGCCCAGGTCGCTTAGGGTCGCAAGCGCCCCGGTAGAGTCCACGAGGGCTCCGGCCCGCTTGCGCCGACGCAGGTGAGCTCGCTGCGGCCGGAGCTCGACCCGTAACGGATCGGCGATGGCAGGCGCGTGTTCGCGTACTTTCGCGTACGAGGAGGAGCTAGGCTCGATTTCGTGAGCGAGGCGAGTGACCGTGGGCGGTTCTTCTCGCAGCTTCTGCGCGAGACGGTCGCTGTTGTGCGTGAGGTGAACGAGACTCTCAGGAGCGGCCTCGAGCCGGATCTTTCGTCTGAGGCGCAGTGGTATGCGGAGGCGCCTGTGCAGGCTCGGCCAACGTCGCGAGCAGTCACAAGCGAGGAGCTGGTTGCGCTGTGCGAGGAGACGGGGCTGGCTGCGCGCTCCGCGGAGGTGCGTGGCGTGGCTCGGCTGAGTGTTCGCCTGACGCGGCCAGAGGCCGGACACGAGTATTCCGGTCACTCGAGGCTGGGTGGTTCTCCTGATCTTCCG
>JBKOVQ010000247.1:0-4222 GCA_046723985.1 Actinomycetota bacterium
GTACTGCCCCAGATCGAGATCCCAACGCTGTTGGTGTACGGCGACCGAGACGTGCGGGCGCCGCTGACAGTCGCCGAGGACCTCCACGCGGCCATCTCCAGCTCCACGCTCGTCGTCCTCCGAGACGCCGGTCACGTCTGCAACATCGAGGCCCCCGAGGCGTTCAACGACGCAATCCGCAGCTTCCTCCGCAAGTCCGGTGGCTGATCGTGATGGCGTCGCACGTTGGTCGCGCGCTCGTCCGTATGTCGGCCCTGACGAGTACCCGAAGGAGTTCACCGCTTCGGCGCGGCTGAGCGGAGAAGCTCGAGGATGTGCGGCAGCAACACGTCGTCTGCCTCGTAGAAGGCGGAGATGTGCGAATGCCGGCAAGCGTGAGGAACCTGGCGCCGGCCATCTCCTCTGCTGCCCGTTTGGCGTCGTCGTGCATCTCGTCCGCTTCGCCAACGCGGATGAGACACGGCATCCGCCAGGCGCTCAGGTCCTGCGAGACGGGCCCCTCGACCTGGCCGGCTCGCCACGCTGCCTCGAGCGCTGCTGGGCTGCAGGCCCGCGAAACGTCAGCGCGCCGGCAACTGCAGGCTTGGGGACGGCCCCGCAGGCGATCAGAAGCATGTCGTAGGGAATGCCGCCACCGGGCGAAGTGTGGGCCGGCTCGATGTGAACCGGCCGCACACAGGTCGGCAGTCTCACGATCCGACCGGACGTAGCCCGGTGGCTATTCCTTGCTGGCGCTCTCCCCTGAGCGGAGTCCCGGCGAGGGGGAGGCGAACCTTACGACGTTACGCTTCGCATGTGAGCCAGCAGGCCGTTCAGATCGCTCCTACCTCCAGGCTGACGATCCTTCCGCCCGGAGAGCGCGCCAGGCTCCAGCAGCGGGCACGCCTGCTGGCGTGGGGCGGGATCGCCTGGCACTTCATCGAGTTCGGGATTGCGCTCGGTGCGGGGATCGCGGCCAGCTCCATCGCTCTGATCGGCTTCGGCGCGGACAGCCTGATCGAGGCGCTCGCCGGGTTCGTCGTCATCTGGCTGTTCACCGGCCGTCGTCTCCACTCGACCACAGCAGAGCGTCGAGCACAGCAGATGATCGCCGCGGGCTTCTTCATCCTCGCCGTCTACGTAACCGCCGAGTCGATCCGCACGTTCGTCGGTGGGTCGCACCCAGAGACGAGCTGGGTCGGGGTCGGGCTTGCTGCCTTCACAGCAGTGACGATGCCGATGCTGGCCGCTGCCAAGCGCCGAGTCGGCAACAAGCTCCACTCAGCCGCAACCGTGAAGGAGGCGAGCCAGACATCGCTCTGCGCCTACCTCTCCATCGCGTTGCTTGTCGGTCTGCTCGCCAACGCGCTCGCGGGATGGTGGTGGGCCGATCCTCTCGCCGCACTCGTCATCGCTGCGATCGCCGTGAACGAAGGCCGGGAATCCTGGCGGGGGGAAGGCTGCTGCGACTTCTGCTGAGCCTCAGGCTCGCGGTATCGCGTTCCAGGTTCGGCCGTCACAGAGGTGCTAGTTAGCCAACGAGGGGAGGGGGTGGCTCCTCCGGCATTATCCGCTTGGGGGCTGCCCTCGGGCGATGACTGCTGCTGGTCTGTCTCAGTTGTGCCGATGTCCCAGTCGAACCGCGACGTGGACGGCGATGCCGAAGCAGCGCCCGGAAGAGAGCGCCGAACGTCATCCCGAACCACGCCCATCCGTTCATGTCGTGGTACATGAGCCGATCGCCTCCTAGGTCGGCCCATGCTGACTGCGTGGGCAATATCCCTGAGGCGGCTCGTACGGTCGCGTGCGATCGTTTCCAGCACGTGCGCTTTTACCTATCGCGTGCGCAGTAGAGGCCGGAGGCTTCTCCGAAGGTGGGGTGTGGGGTTGGTGCTTTTCAAGCGGCCTTGTATTGATTGGCGCGGATTGGCTCGCTATGCCGCCTTGACGTCGTGCGTGCCATGGGTCAACCTCGGTCTCATCTTCGCCGTCGTCCATCCGGTTGCGAGCTCGTCTGTCGCCGCCGCGTGGAACGCGGCGCGAGGCCGCCCGGCTGAAGTCCTCCGGTTTCGATGAGCGCCGGTCGCGTCATCCTCATTGTGCTCGGCAGCATCGGGGTCCTTGTCGGACTCGCGCTGGCGGCAGGCGGAGGCTTCCTGCTCTGGGCCGACCGCACGCAGCGCGAAGACGGCTACCTGACCACGCCGACCGAGCGCTTTGCGACCACGACCTACGCCCTGACGCGCACGCGGCTTGAGATCGATACTGACGGACCGGGTTGGCTCTTGAATGACAGCTGGTTCGGCAAAATCCGGATCCGCGGCGAGAGTCCCGGCGCAAAGATGCTCTTCATTGGCATTGGCCCGGAGGCGGTTGTGGCCAAGTACCTGGGAAGCGTCGCCCACGCGAATGTCCAGGACATCGACTTCGATCCCTTCCGAGTCACGTACCTTCCAATCGCAGGAGGCGCGCCACAAGGGCCGCCGACGGAGCAGCGCTTCTGGGCGGTCTCCGCCTCCGGGGTGGGAACACAGACGGTGACGTGGAAGGTGCGCGAGGGCGACTGGTCGATCGTGCTCATGAACGCCGACGGCTCGCGGGGCGTCGTTGCCGACGTCGACCTCGGCGCCAAGCTGTCTTTCCTGCTCTGGGTCGCGATCGGGTCGCTCATCGGCGGTGTGCTCGTCATCGGGGGAAGCACCGCTCTCATTGTCCTTGCCGCGCGGACGCGACAGCCATCGCCCGCCCCGCCGACGCCTCCTGCCGCGGGCAGCGGATCAGGGAGTACGCCGGCACCCGAGCCTGACGACCGATCAACCGAAGCGCCCCCGCCCAGCTGAACGCTCTCTCGTTGAGTCCGGCCTAAACCAACAGGGTGGCTGACGAACGAGTACGTAAAGCCAAAGGTGCCAGAACTCCGTCAGCCGCCTAACAGACCTTTCAGCGACGATCCCTCGGCGCACGTCCTCGCGCCGAGGGATATGGCAGCGTTGTTGAATCGCGTGTTGACCCGGGAAAGGAGCGCCGCGCGGCGGGGTAAGTCAGCGAGGTTGCCGACGGCGACATCGTCTGCAAGGTCGTTTAGCGCGTCGCTCGACTCTGCACCAATCCGAAGGAAGGCATCCACCTCCGCTTCTTTGCCTTTGGGCGCCGGCAGTGCATTCAAGTCACGCAGCATCCGCTGGTGCAGTATCAGCACGGTTCTCATGTATCCGGCTATATCGCTTTTCGAGATGGTCGTCGGCTCCGGAAGGGCACGGGCGGTGTCGTTCGCGGTGGCGCAAATCGTGTTGGCCTTACTTGCCCATGTCGCTTGGCTAAGGGCGCCTGCCGCGGCAGGCGAGCCGCTGCTGCCGCCGATGATTCCGAACGCGGTGAGAATTCCGACAACTGCACCGATGAGCGCCGCGGCACCCGCTAGTAAGCCGGTCAAGCCGCTGAAGAACCCCCCTATTTGCTGCCGCAGCGAGCGCCTCGTCCCTGCCATCGCGCGCCGCCTTACAACTCGCTTGTGAGAATCGAAGCATAGTGCGAGCGGCGCGGCCAGCGCGGGCCACTCGACTGGCCAGCCGAGAAGCCAGCCGCTGCCGCTCGGGTTTAGCGACGAGGAGGGTTCCAGGGCTTGGGCTTCGACACTGGCCGTAATGAGCGCCACCCGAGGGCACCCCCCACCCTTGCGGTAGTGCACGACGTCGTCGCCACGGGAGAAGACCCAGGCGATCGTGATCTGCGCGACGGTCGCTTCCTTGGAGCGTGGACGCCGAGGTCAGCTGCCTACGCCGCCAGTTGGTGTTCGAGGAGGGCGACGATGGCAAAGGCGGCTGATGGAACGTGTGCCGAAGTAGACCTCGGGCGTGTCGATCTGGACGAGGCGGACACGCTGGCCGTTTCGGAGCGTCACCGTGTCACCGTCCGCTACATGGTCGATCCGGTAGATGCTCGGCCGCTGTGCGGGGGTTTCGTTCGGCGCGAGCGCGGCGACACCGAGGCAGGCGACGCAGAGGGCGCGGGCTACGCCTTCTCGCAGGCGATCCCGTCCTTGTCCCGGTCGAGACCTCGGTTGTACGACATCGCGAGCCGATACAGCCGTGTGCTTCGCCTGAACGTCGTCACGGGCGTCCCCGAAGTCTTGTCTCGGGCACCGAGCCTGCCGATACCGCTTGTTCAGGTTGGTGCAGTTCTTGTACAGCGGCGGGATCCGAGCGGAGGCCGCGCTCGCCGCGATCAGCGCACCGGCCAGCGC
>JBKOVQ010000228.1:0-11200 GCA_046723985.1 Actinomycetota bacterium
GTCACGGCGCCGAGCCGCCTCCGTGGGCACGCTAGTCAGGCGTCGACCGGCCCGAGCGTCCAGGTGAAGCGGGTCATCGTCTCGCTCGGGGCGAGTCCGCCGGGACGTAGGCCCCGCCGCACGAGCAGGGTCGGCACGCCCGCGACCCTCGCGACCTCGAGCCGTGTCTGGCCGAGGCCCTCCGCGTGCCAACGTCCCGACAGGCCGACGATGAGCACCGCCGCATCCGCGGTGGTCTCGAGGATTCCCTCGGCGCCGCGGCGGACGAGCACGGGCTCGGCGACGACGCCGACGACGGCCTGGACGACGAGGGACGCCCGCCCGAGCAGCCGGCTGGCGTCGCGGCTGCGCCGGAGGCGGTCGGCGGACGTTCCGACGAGCTTGAGCTTCGTCCCGAGGGCGTGTGCGATCCACGCGGCCAGCTCCACGGCAGTCCAGTCGTGCTCGGCGCCGCCGAACGGCACGACCACCGGCCTGGTGGTCTCGCGGTGTAGCGACCGACCGGGCACGAGCAGAGCGACGTCCGAGACGACGTCGCGGAGAACCGCGGCGAACTCGGCGTCCAGCACCCCGGAGTCGAGCAGGCTCTCGGGCGCGTCGAGCAGTGCGAGGTCGACGTCGAGCTCGCGCGCCAGCCGGGCCACGTCCTCGCCGAGCCCGCCGGACGTGAACGCAGCGACCCGCATCTGAAGCCCTCGCCCGACGAGCTCGTCGCGGAGCCCGGCGAGCTGTACGGTTGCTCCAGCTGCGTCGTTTGCGTCCTGCAACAGTCGGATGACGATCAGCTCCCTCGGTGGGTGGCGGGCGAGCGGCTCGGCAATCGAGACGAGCGGCAGGATCGCCGCGTCGCTCGTCGCGACGACGAGGATCGATCGGGTCCGCGGAGTCTCGATCGGAACAGGCGTGGCGGCGGGCCCGTCCAGCTCCGGCGCCTGGCGCAGGATGGCGGACTCGAGGTCGCGAAGGGCGGGCCCCGGCTCGATGCCGACCTCGTCGACGAGGATCGTCCGGGTGGCCCGGTAGGCCTCGAGCGCCTCCGCCTGGCGTCCGCTTCGGTAGAGGGCGAGCATGCGCAGCTCGCAGAGTCGCTCGCGCAGGGGGTGCTCTCCGACGAGCGCGCCGAGCTCCGCAATCAGCTCGGCGTGTCGGCCGAGCTCGAGTTCCGCCTCGATTCGGCGTTCGATCGCCGCAAGCCGGAGCTCCTCGAGCCGGGCGATCGGGGCCTGGGCCCAGGGCTCGTACGCGAACTCGCCGAGCGAGGGGCCGCGCCAGAGGGCGAGGGCTTCGGTGAGGCGCTCGGCGGCGGCGGCCGGCGGGAGCCCGCGGGCGTCGTCGGTCAGACGCTCGAACCGATGCAGGTCCAGCTCGCACGACCCCGGCTCGAACGCGTAGCCGCCCGGGCGAGTCGCGATCGTCTCTCGCCCGAGCTCGCGCCGTAGCCTCGACACGTAGCTTTGCAGCGTATTGGCGGCCCCGTCCGGAGGCTCGCCTGCCCAGACGTCTTCGATCAGCCGTTCGGCGCTGATCGTCTCGGCGGACCGGAGCAGAAGCAGCGCGAGGACGGCTCGCTGCCGCAGCCCGCCGAGGTCGAGCTGCCGCCCGTCTTCGAGCGCCTCGAGAGGCCCAAGGATCCGGAATTCCCTGCCCAAGCCCATCGGCTAGACCGCGTTCGCCGGAACCCGGTCTTCCAGGAGCACGGCGCGCAACGCGTCGACGCAGAGCATTCCCATTGCCTCCCGCGTCGCCAGCGTTGCAGAGCCGAGGTGCGGGACGAGGACGACGTTCTCGAGCCCCAGCAGGCCGGGATGTACCTCCGGCTCCCGCTCGAAGACGTCGAGGGCGGCGCCGGCGATCCGCCCCTCGGCGAGCGCGGCGACCAGTGCCTCCTCGTCGACGATCGGGCCGCGGCTCACGTTCACGAGCACCGCGGTCGGCTTCATTCGCTCGAGCGCAGCGGCGTCGATCAGGTGGTGGCTCTCCTTCGTGAGGGGAAGATGCAAAGAGACCACGTCGGCGGCCGCGAGCAGCTCGTCGAGGGAAATGCCACTCGTGCGGCTGTGGTTGACGACCTCCATGCCGTGTGCGTGCGCCAGCCGCTCGACCGCCTGGCCGATTCGCCCGTGGCCGACGAGGCCGAGGACGAGGCCGGCCAGTCCCCGGCCGAGCATCAGGTTCGGCGCCCAGATCCACTGCTCGCAGCGCCGGATCAACCGGTCGCCTTCGGCGATGCGCCGGAGCAACGCGAGCAGGATCGCGATCGTCAGCTCGGCCGTCGTCTCGGTGAGCACGTCCGGCGTGTTCGAGACGACCACGCCGCGCCGCCGGCACGCGTCGAGGTCGATGTTGTCGATCCCGACGGCGTAGTCGGCGACGATGCGCAGCTGGGAGCCGGCGGCATCGAGGAGCTCGTCGTCGACCCGGTCCGTGAGCATGAGCATCAGGCCGTCCTTACCGACCGCCCGTGCGAGCAGCTCGTCGCGCGACGGCGGCGAGAGCGAGTCGTGGACGTCGAGCTCGAACGAGCGCTCGAGCTCGGCACGCACCCGTTCGGGGAAGCGGCGCGAGCCGAAGACGCGAGGTCGGGAACTGACGCCTTCGGCGTCACGACATCGCCTCGCACCAAGGCCGTCAGCTTCGCTGTCGCCTTTGTGCTCGGCTTCGTCTCTCAACGTTCGAACACGTCAGCACCCGGATCGCTCGCCGGATCGCCGGTCGGCAGCACGTCATGCGACCAGTCGCGCGTCTTCCAGGCGGGGACGGGCGTCCGGCAGTCGTCGCGGGGGACGAAGCGCGACCGCTGGACGAGCCGGTACTCGTGGATGTACCGCGGGCAGTTCGGGAAGACCTCGGTCGCCTCGACGCGGACGACGAGCTGCGCCTCAGGGCAGTCCGCCAGCAGCGGGTCGTCGCCGCTCACGGACGCGACGCCGTTCAGCCGCATCCGCCGCCGCACCTCGAAGTCGATGAAGAGCAGGCCGACGTGCGGATTGACGAGGGCGTTGCCGGCGGTCAGGTACATGCCGTTCCCGTCGTAGAGCGGAAAGGCAATCGTCCGCTCGTCGAGGACGCGGACGAAGCCCGGGTCGCCTCCCTTGTACGAGCACTGCGGCCGCCCCTCCGCGTCTGCGGTGGCGATGAAGAACATGTCGGCTGCCTCGATGAAGGCGCGGTCGTCGTCGTCGATCGTCGTCCGGACGATCCGCTCGTCGATCCGGTCGGCCAGCCTCCGCGTGTCGAACCGGTCCTGCAACTCCCGGCTGGCGTCGTGGTAGCGCACCATCCCCCGGAGTCTCTAGCACGGCTCGTCTCCCTGTGCCACCTGCACGCCGGAAAGCACGACCCCGACGTCGCGCGGCGGCCCCGGTGTCGGCCCGATCGGCGGGCCCGCGATCGTCGCCGACTTGACTGCCTCGAGCCTCAGGTCGATGTGACCCCTTGCCGGCAGGCAGACGGTTGCCGTTGCCTGTGCGCGCTGCCCAGGCGCGACAGTCCCGCGCGCGTCTCCGAAGCGGTACGCGACCGGGCCTGAGGCTTCCGGAGGAGCGTCGAGCGCGGCCGTCACGGTGGCGGCCCTGGACGGCTTTCCCGCCGCCGCATAGACCCGGATCGTCGCCGGGAGGCCGGGAAGCGTCCAGCCGTCGATGTAGAGGCCGCGTGTCGCCCACCGTGCGTGGTAGGGGCGCTCGACCGCCTGCACGACCAAACCGGCGTTGCTTGCCGTCTGCGAGCCCGCGAGGCCAAAGCGGGAGTCGTTCGGCGCGACCAGGACGTACGGGGGTGCGGTGTCCGTTCCGCCGAGACGACCGGTGGCGAAGTCCAGGTGCAGCGTGGTGCTCGGAAACGGCGTGTACGTCCAGTTGCCGTCCGGCGCGACGAACGCTCTCTGGACGCGGTTGTTCCAGAACTCGGCGTCCCACCACTGGATCGCGCTCTGGCCCCAGTCGCGGGAGATCGGATACGCGAGCACGCCGACTCGCTCGCCGGCCGGAACGGTGTGATCGACCCAGTCGCGGACGCGCGGCTGGCCGGTGACGGGGACGCCGAGCGGCGTGTTGCTGGTGAGCAGGCGGTGGTATGCGTAACCCGCGACCGCACCGCCGAAGCAGAAGACGGCGACCGTGACTCCGAGGACGGCGGCCGGTCGTGGCACCAGTGCAAGGGCGAGGCAGATCGCTCCCAGAACGGCGCCGCAGATGGCGACGAACGCGCCCGCCGGGAGGCCGCCGGACTCGTCGTGGATCAGCCCGTTCAGCACCGACTCCGGCGAGTCGACCCAGAGGCCGGCGACCGGGCCGAAATCGGCGAACACTGCCGTGGCGGAGAAGAAGACCGTCATCGCGGCGATCCCCACCAGCGGCAGCCGCTCCTGGAACAGGCAGACGGCGGTGGCCAAGAGGAGCAGAGGCCCGAGGTAGAAGAGGTACCGGTCGCGGATCACGTCGGGACCGCCGAACCGGACGTCGTAGGAGGCCGTCTCCAGCGCGAGAATGGGGAGCGAAAGCGCCGTCAGCGCGGCGAACGCGCGCAGGCGGACGGGCCCGCCCCGGAGCGCCGAGTACGCCCAGCCGCCGCCGAGCAGCAGCGGCACGACGCCGAGTCCCACCGCGAGGACGTCGACGTGCAGCGCGGCCGACTTCCACGCGATCGCCGGGAGGAGCGAGCCCTGTGTCGCCGTCACTCCGTAGTCCCCGAGCAGCCGGTGCGCCTCACCGAGCGCGGCGAGGATGACGATGACCCAGACGCCGATCGCGTACACCGCCGCGAGCACCCGGTGCTCGTAGAGCGCCCGCCGTGGGCCGCTCGTCAGCAGGACGGCGAGCGGGAGCACGGCGACGAGGAAGAGGTACTGCGGCCTGGTGAAGTAGGCGAGCGCGAGCGCGACCGCCGCGAGCAGGTCGGTCCGGTCCGAGGGATCGGCGATCGCCACGTGGCAGGCGAGTACCGCCCAGACGAACACGGGGTACGCCGCCGGCTCGGACATCACGAATGCGGCGTTCACCGCCCACGGCACCGTGACGGTGAGCAACGCCGCGACGAGCGCCCAGGCAGCCGGAACGAGGCGACGACCGAGCAGGTAAGTGGGGATCGCCGCACTTGCGAAGAGCACGGCGTTGACGGCGTGGGCGGCGTCGAAGGCGGCCACGGAGTCGAGGCCGGCGTAGAACGGCGAGAGCAGCACCGGGTAGACGACGCCGACGAAGCCGACCCGATGCCCGTGGAGCGTGGGGACGAGCGAGCCGGTCTGGCCGATGTGGCGGGCGAGCTTCGCGTACAGCATCTCGTCGGTCTGCACGGCCCACTCGTGGACACGGGTGGTGCCGACGGCGAGCAGCGCCGACGCGCCGACGACGAGCGCGGTCACCCCCAGCCACGGGCGCGCAAGCCATTGCACGCGTGCCCGCGCGGGACTCACCCGGGGCAGGCTAAACGAAGACGCGGACCCGTTGGTTCGCAGTCGCCGCCGGGCGAAGCCCGGCAGCGACGCGAAAGGCCGGGCTACTCGGTCGAGTACTCGTCCGCGATTGCGAGGACGTCGTCGAAGATCTCGAGGCCCTCGTCGAGCTCCTCGCGCGTGATGTTCAGCGGCGGCGTGATCGCAAAGACGTTCCAGTGCACGAACGGGTACAGGCCGCGCTCGAGGCAAGCCTTCGTCACCCGCGTCATCGGCTCCGCTGCTTCACCTCCGGCATTGAACGGGACCAGCGGCTCGCGGGTCTTGCGGTTCCGTACGAGCTCCAGCCCCCAGAACAGGCCGAGTCCCCGGACCTCGCCGATGCTGGGGTGGTTCTGCGCGAGGGCCGCGAGCTTCTCGCGCAGGTAGTCGCCCATTGCAGCAGAGTTCTCGACGACGCCCTCCTCGCGGAACGCCTCGATCGACGCGACGCCGACCGCGCAGGCGAGCGGGTGGCCGGAGTACGTCAGCCCACCGGCGAAGAACAGGTCCTTGATCGCGTCGTAGACATGGTCGCGGACGGTCATCGCGCCGAGCGGAACGTACCCCGAGTTGATTCCCTTCGCGGTCGTGATGATGTCGGGGACGACGTCCCAGTTGTCGCAGCCGAACCAGCGGCCGGTGCGGCCCCAGCCTGCCATCACCTCGTCCAGGATCAGCAGGATGCCGTGGCGGTCGCAGGTCTTCCGGATCGACTGGAGGTAGCCGTCCGGCGGGACGAGGATCCCGTTCGTCCCGGTCACCGTCTCGAGCATCACCGCGGCCACGTTCTGGGGCCCCTCGTACATCAGGATCTCCTCGAGGTGCGGCCCGCCGGTGCAGACCGGGCAGGGATCCGGATGACCGGCCGGGCAGCGGTACGTGTAGGGGTCGAACATGCGCACGAAGCCGGGCAGACCCGGCTCCGCGAACCAGCGTCGCGGGTCGCCCGTCGCCGTGATCGCGCCGGCCGTCGCGCCGTGGTAGGAGCGGTAGCGAACCACGACCTTGTGCCGCCCCGTCACCCAGCGCGCGAGCTTGATCGCGTTCTCGTTCGCCTCGGCGCCGCCGTTCGTGAAGAAGGTGCGGTCGAGGTCGCCGGGCATGCACTCGGCGACGAGGCGCGCCAGCTCCGAGCGCTTGTCGTTCGCGACGCCGGGGGCGATCGTGCAGAGACGATCCGCCTGCTCCTTGATCGCGGCGACCAGCTTCGGATGCTGGTGCCCGAGCGCCAGGTTGACGAGCTGCGCGGCGAAGTCGAGGTACCGCTTTCCGGAGTAGTCCCAGAAGTACCGGCCCTCCCCGCCCGCGACGGGAATCGGGTTGAGCGCCGACTGCACCGACCATGAGTGGATCAAGTACTGGCGGTCCTCTGCGACGGCCCGCTGGCCCTCGGCCTCCCTCGACTGCGTGACGGCCATCAGGCGAATCCTACGCGCTACGCTGCGACTGTCGATACGAGGAGGAGAGCGCGATGACGGAGACGATCGCTCCGCCGCAGGCGAAGCCCATTCACCACTGGATCGGAGGCACGAGCGTGGCCGGGACTTCCGGTCGCAGCGGCCCCGTGTGGAACCCGGCAATCGGCGAGCAGACGGGCGCGGTCGACTTCGCGACCGTCGAGGAGATGGACGCCGCCGTCCAGACTGCGAAGGAAGCCTTCACGACCTGGCGCTCCGTTTCCCTGGCGCGCCGGGCGGAGTTGTTCTTCGCGATCCGCGAGCTCGTCCACGAGCACCGTGAGGACATCGCGCGGATCCTCACCGCCGAGCACGGCAAGGTCCTCTCCGACGCGCTCGGCGAGGTCGCCCGCGGGCTGGAGGTGATCGAATACGCCTGCGGGATCCCGACGCTGCTCAAGGGCGAGTACTCCGAGCAGGCCTCCACCGGGATCGACGTCTACTCCATCCGCCAGCCGCTCGGCGTCGTCGCCGGGATCACCCCGTTCAACTTCCCGGCGATGGTGCCCATGTGGATGTGGGCGCCGGCGATCGCATGCGGGAACACGTTCATCCTCAAGCCGTCCGAAAAGGACCCGTCCGCGTCGGTCTACACCGCCGAGTTGCTCAAGGAGGCGGGCCTGCCGGACGGCGTCTTCAACGTCGTCCACGGCGACAAGGTCGCGGTCGACGCGATCCTCGAGCATCCGGACATCGCGTCGGTCTCGTTCGTCGGGTCGACGCCGATCGCCCGTCACGTCTACGAGACCGGAACGAAGAACGGCAAGCGCGTGCAGGCGCTCGGCGGGGCGAAGAACCACATGATCGTTCTCCCCGACGCCGACATCGAGATGGCGGCGGACGCGGCCGTGTCGGCCGCCTACGGTTCCGCCGGCGAGCGCTGCATGGCCGTCTCCGTGGTCGTCGCCGTCGGCGACGTCGCCGATCCGCTGATCGGTGCAATCAAGGAGCGGCTGCCGAAGGTCAAGGTCGGCCCCGGCCTCGAGCCCGGCAACGAGATGGGCCCGCTGATCACCCGCGAGCACCGGGACAAGGTCGCCTCCTACCTCGACACCGCCGCCGACCAGGGCGCCACCGTGGTCGCCGACGGTCGCGAGCTCGAGATCGAAGGCGACGGCTTCTTCCTCGGCGTCTCGCTGATCGACGACGTCACCTCCGAGATGGATGCCTACCGCGACGAGATCTTCGGCCCGGTGCTCTCCGTCGTGCGCGCTGGGACGTACGACGAGGCAGTGCGGCTCGTCAACGAGAACCCGTGGGGGAACGGCACCGCAATCTTCACGCGCGACGGTGGCGTGGCCCGTCAGTTCCAGTTCGACGCCCAGGCGGGCATGGTCGGTGTGAACGTGCCGATCCCGGTGCCGGTGGCGTACTACTCGTTCGGCGGCTGGAAGGCGAGCCTGTTCGGCGACCGGCACATCTACGGCCCGGAGGGGATCGACTTCTACACGCGCGGCAAGGTGGTCACGTCACGCTGGCCGGACCCGGCGACCAGCAAGGTCGACCTGGGCTTCCCGCAGACCCGCTAGAGCCGCGTCTCCACAGGGCGTGCCTCGCCATGGTTGACACGTGACCAAAAGGTCACATATAGTGCGGGCATGGATCCGGTGTTCAAGGCGCTCGCCGACCCGACCCGGCGGCAGCTGCTCGACGAGCTCTACGCGCGGGACGGTCAGACACTGACCGAGCTCGAGGAGCGGCTGCCGATGACCCGCTTCGGCGTGATGAAGCACTTGAAGGTGCTCGAGCACGCGCACCTCGTCACGACCAGGCGCCGCGGCCGCGAGAAGCTGCACTTCCTGAACCCGGTCCCGATCCAACTCGTCCACGACCGGTGGGTGAGCAAGTACGCGGAGCCCTGGGCAGCCACGCTCACGGCTCTGAAGCGAACCCTGGAGGGGGGAGAACAGATGGAGAAGGTGTTCGAGATCTACATCAAGACGACTCCGGAGAAGCTCTGGGAGGCGATCACCGATCCGGGGCTGCGGAGCCGGTACTCGTTCGGCGTTCGAACCGAGTCCGACTGGACCGCCGGATCGTCGTATCGGGCGACCGCCGCCGGCGGAAGCGTCGAGGTCGCTGCCGGCGAGAACCTCGAGGTCGATCCGCCGCGGCGGCTCGTGCAGAGCTTCAACGCGCTCTGGAGCGACGACGTCAAGGCGGAGGGAACGTCACGCGTCACCTGGGAGATCGAGCCCGTCGGCGACTCGTGCCGCCTCGTCGTGATGCACGACCACCTGCGCGAGGGCGCGAACGACGAGCTCTACGGCGGCTGGCCGATGATCCTCTCCGGCCTGAAGACGTTGCTCGAGACCGGCGAGAACCTGACGACGCCCGGCTCGCTGATGTACCAGGAGACCGCGGCCTAGACGACCGCGACGGAATCGCCGACCGCGACCGCGCCGGCTTCGAGGACCCGGCAGTTCATCCCTCGGAGCCGCCGGTCGCGGTTGTCGTTCACCCACGTGAGGGCATCCAGCCCGAAGCGCTCGCGGAACTTCTTGCAGCCGGTGTGCGGGGCCGGCGAGACCTCGAGCAGCGCCGAGCCGATGCGCAGCCGCGTGCCGACCGGCAGCGCCTCCTCGGAGAGGTCGAGATCGACCTGGAAGTTGTCGCCAGGGAGGTCGAGTGGCCCGCCGATCAGCTCGGCGACGCGGACGTTCATCAGCGTCACCTGCGCGTCGCGATCACGCCTTCCGGTCGCCCAGCGGTCACCCGCGACCCCGTCCTCGACCGTGACGTCGACATGCTCCGGGGTCTCGTGGACCCCCTCGTCGACGCGGACGCAGATCAAGCGCACCGTCCCGCAGCCGCGCGGTGCCGGCTCGACTGCGGTCCAGCGTACTTCGAAGTCCTGCGTCGTCGCCATTGCGCTCATCCTAGGGGCGCGAGCCGACCTCGCGGTTACCCCCGACTATTCGCCCAGCGCGGCCAGGTAGCGCTCGAACGCCTCCTGGCGTCGGTTGCTCGATGCGATCTCCTGTTCGATGCGCACGATCTCGGCCTCGAGTTCGGCGCGCTCCGCCTCTTCGTCCCGCCACGGCTCGGTCGAGTCGAGCCACTCCGACTCGGTGTCCTCGATCGCGGTCCCGCCCTGAAGCGCCGGCCGGATGAGCTCGACGTCCTCCGGGGCCAGTTGGGCGAACACCTCGTCGTCGAGGCGAGGCCCCTCGAGTTCGAGGGCGAGCCTGGCGATCTGCTCTCGGAGTGCGATCGCCCGGTCGCGTTCGAACTCCAGCTCGTCGGCCGCCTGTCGACGGCGTTCGGCGCGTGCGAGCGCGACGCGGTCCATGGTCGAAACGATAGTCGCGAAAAACCCGCCACGACCCGCCGGCGGCTGAGCGCGGTACGGTTGGCGGCTCGGATTGCATACTGTATTTTGGCGCCGTGGCCGGGATGCTGGAGAAGGGCGAAGGCCTCGTGCGCAATGCGAGCGTCGCCGCCACGGAGCTGATCAGGGAAGCGATCGTCGACGGTCGGCTGAAGCCCGGTCAGCGGCTGAAGGAGGAGGATCTCGCCAGGCAGCTCGGAATCAGCCGCACGCCGGTCCGCGAAGCCTTGCTGATGCTTCAGGTGGAGGGTCTGATCGTGGCCACGCCGAACCGGGGCGCCACGGTTCGGGTGCACTCGCCCGAGGACCTCGAAGACCTTTACGCGCTCCGCGCCTTGCTGGAAGGCCACGCCGCCCGGCGGGCCGGCCCCCGGATCACCGAGGAGGACGTCTCCCTGCTGCGCGAGAGCTGCGATCGGTTCGAGGCCCTCAGCCCCGACGACGACCTGCGCGAGCTCGTCCGCGAGAACCTCTTCTTCCACAGCACGATCCTCGATATCGCCGGCAGTACCCGACTGGCCGGCATGGTCCGCGGGGTGATCGAGCTGCCGCTCGTCTACAAGTCGTACATCTGGTACTCGCCCGACCAGAAGCGGATCTCGTCGCACTACCACCGACAGATCGTCAAGGCGCTCGCAACGGGGGACGCGGAGCGCGCCGAGCTGGTGATGAAAGAGCACGTCTACGAGGCCCGGGACGTCCTGGTCGCGCGGCTCAGGGACGACGAGCGCCAGGCGCAGGCCGAGGCGCGCACGTGACGGACGCCGTCGCAGCGTCCAAGAGCGACCTGCGCCCGTCGACCGACGGCCCTGGACCGCTCGCCGGGGTCCGGGTGGTCGAGCTCGGGATGCTCCTCGCCGGGCCCTTCACGGGGAGGCTGCTGGGCGACATGGGCGCCGAGATCATCAAGGTCGAGCCGCCCGGACAGCCGGATCCGCTGCGCGACTGGGGTCACGCCCGCTACGAGGGCCGTTCGCT
>JBKOVQ010000193.1:0-3841 GCA_046723985.1 Actinomycetota bacterium
CGACCTACAGTTAGCCCTCTCGCTCGGCGTGGACTACGTCGCGCTGTCGTTCGTGCGCTCAGCCGTCGACGTTCGCGACCTGCGCACGCTGATCGAGCAGGCCGGCTCCCACGCCGAGGTGATCGCGAAGATCGAGAAGGCGGAAGCGGTCGCCGCGCTCGACGAGATCCTCGACGAGACCGACGCGATCATGGTCGCCCGCGGCGATCTCGGAGTGGAGATCGGGTCGGCATCGGTGCCGCTGTTGCAGAAGCGGATCATCCTCCGAGCGCTCGAGGCGGGGAAGCCGGTGATCACGGCGACGCAGATGCTGGAGTCGATGATCGAGCACGCCGAGCCGACGCGTGCCGAGGCGAGCGACGTCGCCAATGCGGTGCTCGATGGGTCGTCGGCGCTCATGCTCTCCGGCGAGACGGCGGTCGGCGCCTATCCGGTCGAGTCTGTCGCCTACATGGACCGGATCGCGCGCGCGGTCGAGCCGAGCCTCCCCTACCGGCACGAGCTGCCGGATGCAGACGACGCTCCCGGTGTCGGCCGCGCGATGTCGAACGCCGCCTGCGACCTCGCCGAGGTGCTGCGGGCGACGGCGATACTCGTGCCCACCGCGACCGGCCGGACGGCGTCGGCGGTCGCCAGGCTGCGGCCGAGGCGGCCGATCGTCGGCTTGACGCACAACGAGTTCGCGGTGCAGCAGATGGCTCTGGAGTGGGGCGTGATCCCGCTCCTCGTCAGACAGGCGAACGCCGTCGAGGATCTCTGGGAGCTCTCGATCGACTCGGCGCGGGAGGCGGGGCTCATCTCCTCCGGCGACCGAGTCGTCTTGACCGCGGGCACGTCGGTCAACATCCCGGGCTCGACGAACGTGATCAAGGTCGACGTCGCGTAGCAGGAGGCGCCGGGGCGGGCGTCGAAGCGACGCTCCATGCTCCGGCCCCGCAGACGCCGGCGGTGGATGCGCCTCGTCGCGCTCGGCGTCGCCGTGCTGCTCGCGCTGCTCTACTACCGCCCTGTTCGCACGTACGTAAACACCCACCACACGCTCGAGCGGCGGACGGTCGAGGTCAGCGCGCTCGCCGCACGCAAGCACCGGCTCGAGCAGCGGCTGGCCGAGATCGAACAGGGGTCGTCGCTCGTCCGCGGTGCCCGACGGCTCGGGCTGGTCAAGCCGGGTGAGCACCTCTTCATCGTTCAGGGCATCCAGCAGTGGCGGCGCGCCCACGTGAAGAGCAAGTAACGCAGTGTTACGAGCTCTCCGAACCGCTTGTCCAAGTGGCCTGGCGCGCAAGTAACACTGTGTTACAAGCCGCGCCACTACGCTCACGGACATGGACGATCGCGCCGTCGTCGCCCGGCAGCTGGGACGCGAGCCGCGGGCTTTTCGGCGGGTCGCCGTCCGCTGTCCGTTCGGCTGCTCGGCGGTGACCGAACAGGAGCCGTACGACGACGCCGGCAACCCGTTCCCGACCACCTACTACCTGACCTGCCCGCAACTGGTCGCCGCGGTCTCGAGGCTGGAAGCGGCAGGTGGCGTCGAGCGCTGGTCGCAGGCTGCTGCCGCGGATCCCGCGCTCGCCGCGAGCAGGGAGCGGGCGAACGCGGAACAAGGCGAGCTCAGGCGGCGGCTGGCGGCGGGTCGCGTGGGCGCCGACGACGGCGCATCGCTCGACCTCGGGATCGGCGGGGCTGCGCGGCACGGCAGCCTGAAGTGCCTCCACGCCCAGGCTGCCTATGCGCTGGCGCGCCCGGGCTACGAGCTCGGCGAGCGGATCCTCGACGAGCTCCGTCCCCTCTGGCCGGCCGACCGGTGCTGCATGGACGTGACGTAGCATCGGCGCCATGTCGACGGGTGCCGAGCTGGTTCGCCACGAGTGGGCCGAGGGATACCGGCGGTTCGAGGACGCACGGGAGGAGCCTGTCCGGTACCGCGCTCTGCACGCCCAGCTGGACGCGATTATCGACCAGCTCCGCCGGCGTGTCGGTGCCCGCTTCCAGCTCGACGAGCTCGTCGCCGAGTACCGGCACTCGGACCGTTGGGCCCACGACCTCCTGCCCGAGTTGCCGCAAGAGGCCCAGTGGGCACCGGGACTGACGATCGCCGTCGATGCCGCCTTCCACCTCTACGCGCGGGGCGCGCAGGACTACCGGCCCTGACCGCCTCGACGACATGAGCACGCCGTCGAGCCCGAGGCCGGCGCGGCGGCCGCGCCGCCGGCGGCCGCTGCTGCGCCTTCTGGTCGGAGTGATCGCCGTCGCGGTGGTGTTCGCGCTCGGGCTGGCGCTCGGCGAAGCGTTGCACGACAACCCCTCGGGGGGCGAGACGCAGACGCTTGTCCGCACGCTGAAGCCGCTCCCGCTGCCGCCCGCGCGGGAGACAGTGACAGTGACGGCGACCCGCTAGAGGTCTTCGCCGGCCCGCAGCAGGCCTGCGGCAATCACCGCGAGTGCCGAGCCGAGTGCGATCCAGAGGCCGATCGACCGTCCGCTCGTCCCCGCGAACGTGTCCGGGATCGAAATCAGCCGGACGACGACGAGGATCGTTCCCAGCGCGCCAACCGCGATGGTGACGAGGCTTTCCGGAATCGCCGGCGGCAGTTCGATCCCTGACTCTCGCAGGATCGCGATCACGACGAGGGCGAGGCCGAGGAAGAAGACGAGCTTGCCGATCGTCCCGGTGTGCCAGCCGATCACTGACAGCGTCGGGCCCTCGATCGAACTGCCCGAGTACCACGACATGAACGAGGAGAGCATCAGGATCAGCCCGGCGACCCAGGCGATCCGCCCGCCCGCGGACCAGATCCCGCCGCCTGGGCGGAGCTGAGGCAGCGCCGGACGCGACGAGCGGGTGGGCTGCTCGGGCTCGTCCAGTTCGGGATCGTCGAAGTCGAAGAGGTCGGGTTCCACGGACGTGAGTATGACCGCCGGTTCAGATCCCGAAGATCCGGGCGATCTCGCTCCACACGGTGACGGCGACGACGGCGCAGGCAAGGAGCAAAAGCCCGAGGAAGGCCCAGAAGCGAACGCGGGCCATCTTCGTCTCCCGCCGGTGTTCGACCTTCGCGTGCCGCTGGGCCCGATAGAAGCGATACGCGCGGTCCACGGCATGCGGGTCGACAGGAGGAGCTTCGACCCGGGCCCGTTGCCGCTGTGCGGGCTCGGCCATCGGCGGAATTCTAGAGCGATCGGGCCGGCCGGTACGCCCCTTCGGTGCGTCGCGGATACGTTTTCGCCGTGCATCTGCGGGCAGTCGGCAGGCCGTTGTGCATCGGTCACAAGGGTGCCGCAGCCCTGGAGCCGGAGAACACCCTGCGCTCCCTTGCGCGGGCAGTCGAGCTCGGCTGCGACCTCGTCGAGTTCGACGTGCTCGACCTCTCCGACGGAACGCTCGTGCTCGCCCACTCGGACGATCTGCTCGAGGTCAGCCACGGCGCCGTCCCGGGCCGCGTGCGCACGACGAGCCTGGCTGCGCTTCGTGAGGTCGCCCCGGAGCTCCCGACCCTCGACGAGGCGCTCGAGCTGCTCGGCGGACTCGAACCGACCGGCATCCAGGTCGACCTGAAAGACGTCGGGTTCGAGGAGGCGGTCGTCCGGGCGCTCCGACGCCATGGGCTGGTCGCGCGCTCTGTCGTGAGCACCTTCCACGTGCCGAGCCTGTTGCGTCTGGAGCAGGCCGAACCTTCGCTCGCTCGAGGGCTGACGTATCCGGCCGACCGCCACGGTCTCTCGAACCGCCGGCTCCTGTCGCCGGCCGCCGGAGCCGCGACCGCGACGCTGCGCCGGGCTTTGCCGCGCCGGATCCAGGGGATGCTGCGTCGGGTGGGCGCATCGGCGGCGATGCTCCACT
>JBKOVQ010000033.1:0-8420 GCA_046723985.1 Actinomycetota bacterium
TCCTCCTCCTCTGGACATGATGGAACACGGGGCGGAACCTACCACTCCGCGACATTCCGCTCAGCCATGCGGCTTTTCGGCACCCGACCGGGCCTGGGCAATGTCGACCGCCCGAAACAGGGGATGCAGCCGCACCCCGAGCCGCGCGAGGGAGTCCACACCGCCCTCTTCCCGATCGATGACGCAGATAGCCGTGCGGCATTCGAGTGCAGCTTGCCGTACCGCCCGGACGGCATTCGCGGCCGCTCCGCCCGATGTGACCACGTCCTCGACGAGCACGATGCGCTCCCCGGGCTCGTGGGCACCTTCGATCCGCTTGCCGGTGCCGTACTCCTTCGCCTCCCCGCGGACGATCAGGAAAGGCAGACGGGAGTCGAGCGACGCCGCTGCGGCAAGAGCGACCGCGCCCAGCTCCGGACCGGCGATCCGCTGGGCCTCGGGCTCGACCTCGGCGATCTTGGCCGCCAGCCGAGCGCCGAGCGCCTCGAGCAGCTCCGGCCGGGTCTCGAAGCGGTACTTGTCGAGGTAGTACCGCGAGCGCTTGCCCGAGCGGAGGACGAAGTCGCCCTCCAGATAGGCATGCTCGCGCATTGCCGCGAGCAATGTGGCGTCGTCCACTACGTGCGCGCGGTTTCCAACGCCCGGCGCGCGAGCGGAAGGACCGTTGACGCCTCGGGAGAGCCGTCGCCGAGCGAGACCATCGAGCCGTCCTCGAAGTAGACGTCCACCCGGTCGCGGCGCCTCGCCGAGCGCCGACGGAAGGCGACCGCGCCGGCAACCGATCCGGCGACGAGGACGAGCCCGGTCAGGACCTTAGGCCGAGGCACCGGCCTCCTCGTCCTTCTTCGCGCGCCTCGGCCGCGGCTTCGGCTTCGGTTTCTCCTCCGCGAAGCTGCGTAGGCAGCTCTTCAGGTCGTAGAAGACGAGCCCGACGGTAGGCTCCGGGCCCGTGGTTGCGGCGATCGTCCGCTGCTCGTCCCGGACCAGGAAGACGCTGCCCTCACCGGTCGCGATCTCGGCCTGGGCGAGCTCGCCCTCCTCGTTGCCTGCGGCCCGCTTGACCGCCGCGACGAGCTCCTGTACCACCTGGGCGAACTCGGGCGCGCGGCGCTCGTCGAGCGTCGAGGCAAGCGTCGCACCGTCCGCGTCGAGGACGAGCGCCGCCTCGATCTGCGAAGAGATCTCGGTCAGATCGGTGAGCGCTTGCGCGGCGTCCATCGGCGCAAGAGGCTAACACAGTGCATATTCGCGCAACCTTCTCGAAGTTCTTCGCCGACCGGGGAACGCACCTGGCGGCGATGATCGCCTACTTCGCACTCCTGTCGTTCGTCCCGCTGACCTTCCTCGCCCTCGCGCTGCTCGGACTCGGCGGCCGGACGACCGAGTCGAGCTACTTCGTCGAGGAGCTGAAGAAGATCTTCCCGGGAGCGTCGATCTCGACCATCGTCAGCGGCGTGGACAAGATCCGCAGTCACTCCACGTCGTTGGGCGTGATCGGCGGGGCCTTCCTGCTCTGGTCGTCGCTGTCGCTCTTCAGCGTGCTGGAGTCGGCGTTCAACATCGTCTACGAGCGGCCGAACCGCCCGTTTCTCCACGGCAAGGCCCTGTCCTTCCTGTTCATGGTCGCCGGCCTGGTCACCCTCTTCGTCGGTCTGCTCGTCGGCGGGGTCGGGGCGCACACGCTCGACCGCTTCGCGCCGGGATTCCTGGCGAACACGGTCGTCGCTCACGCGTTGTCGGTGTTGGTCTCGTCGATCGCGATCCTCGTGTTCCTGGTCTCGGCCTACCGGTACCTGCCGAACGCAACGTTGACCACCCGCGACGTGCTCCCGGGAGCGATCGTCGCCACCGTCGCGCTGGAGGCGACCTTCCAGGTGCTACCCATCTTCCTGGACCTCTCGAAGCACAACCCGTCGGCCCAGGTGATCGGTGGCCCTCTCCTCCTCCTGATCTGGCTCTATGTGATGGCGAACGTGATCGTCTTCGGGGCCGAGGTCAACTGGCGCCGATCGCGGCCCTGAGCGCCTCCGCCGCGCGGGCGCGGTGCGAGTTTGCCCGCTTCCAGTCGTCGCCGAGCTCGGCGACCGTTTTCGTCTCGCGCTCCGGGATGAACACCGGGTCGTAGCCGAAGCCGCCCGTGCCGCGGGCCTCGGTCGCGACCTCGCCCTCGAGCACGCCGACGGCGTCGACCTCCCGGCCGTCGGGGGCGATCGCGACCAGGTGCGCGATCATCCGTGCAGACCGGTCGGTCTCGCCCGCGAGCCGCTCGAGGAGAGCGAAGTCCTGACGGCCCCCCTCCGCCCACCGGGCGGACTCCACGCCCGGCGCACCGCCGAGAGCGTCCACCTCGATCCCCGAGTCCTCGCCGAGGACCCAGGCATCCTTCGGTGCCACCCGCCTGCCGTACAGCGCCTTTCCACGCGCGTTGGCGTAGTAGGTGTCTCCGTCCTCGGGCGGGTAGCCGTCGGCATCCAGGAGCTCGAGCGTCCAGGCGGGAAGCGCCGACCGGAGCTCCTCCAGCTTGTGCGGGTTCCGCGAGCAGAGGACGAGCCTCAGCTCCAGCGGGCCTCCTCCACCTGCGGCAGGGCCGCGACCGCGTCGAGCGCACCGGCGCGGCGGCCGCGGTCGAGCCGGACCTCGATCTCCAACCGCCGTCCGTCGCGGCGGAGGGCGAGCAGGTCGCCGGCGCGTTCGAGGGCGTCGAGAACGTCTCCCGTCGTGCCGTCCTCCCTCAGGACAACGACCAGATGAGCGGCCGCCCGCTGGGGGATCGCCACCGCCTTCATCCACTCCAGCGGCCGCAGGCTGACCAGCGCGACGATCGTCGCGATCACGGCCCCCTTCCAGAACCCTGCGCCGGCCGCCATGCCGATCGCGGCGACCAGCCAGAGGCTTGCCGCTGTCGTCAAGCCGCGGATCGTGAAGCCCTGCCGGAAGATCAACCCCGCGCCGAGGAAGCCGATTCCGGTGACGACCTGCGCGGCGACCCGGGTGGGGTCGACATTCCTGGCCGGGAAGTCGGAGAAGCCGTAGGCGCCGACCAGGGTGAAGACCGCCGACCCGACGGCGACGAGCATGTGCGTCCGCAGCCCGGCGGCCTGCTCGTCGAGCTCGCGCTCGAGCCCGACCACTCCACCTAGCCCGGCCGCGACCGCGATCCGCACGAGCGCCTCGAGCCAGGTCAGGTGGGGATCAAGCGCGAACAGCATCGACAGCCTCCTGCTGCTTGGCCCCGATCAGCGCGATCCCCCTCGCGGCCAGCTCGAGTAACCCGTCGAGCTGGTCGCGGCCAAAGGGGACGCGCTCGGCCGTCGCCTGCACCTCGACGAGCCGTTCGTCGCCGGTCATGACGACGTTCAGGTCGACGTCCGCGGCCGAGTCCTCCGAGTAGTCGAGGTCGAGCAGGAGCTCGTCGGCGACGATCCCGAGCGAGACGGCGGCGACCGAGTCGGGCATCGCCTTCGCCAGCCCGAACCGGTCGAGCGCGCGCCGCGCGGCGACGTAGGCGCCAGAGATCGCCGCGCAGCGCGTCCCGCCGTCGGCCTGAAGCACGTCACAGTCGAGCCAGAGCGTCCGCTCCCCGAGCGCCTCGAACTCGGTGACCGCCCGCACCGCCCGCCCGATCAGGCGCTGGATCTCGACCGTGCGCCCTTTCTGCTTCCCCGCCGAGGCCTCTCGCTGGGTCCGCTGCCCGGTCGAGGCCGGGAGCAGCGAGTACTCGGCGGTTATCCAGCCGACGCCCCGTCCGGCCATCCACCGCGGCACCCCCTCCTCGATCGACGCGGTGCAGAGCACGCGCGTCTTGCCCTGCGCGTACAGAGCCGAGCCATGCGGTTGCTCGAGGTAGTCCGGGACGATCTCGACCGGCCGCAGCTGGTCCGGCCGTCTCCCGTCCACCCGGCTCACGCGGCGGCCTGCTCGAGGTCGACGAGCCGCACGTGGTCCACGGCCTCGATCGGCAGTTGGAGGAAGCGCGCACCGGTCACGCGGAAGACCTCGGTGTCGCCCGTGGTCATGAACCGATACGCACCCTCGCGGTCCGCGCCGTTCTCGATCCCCTTGCGCGCGAGTGTCTGGGCAACTTCCAGGGCGGTCTCCTCGGCCGAGAAGACGAGGGTGACACCGCGGCCGAAGACCCGCTGGAAGATCGGCTTGATCAGCGGGTAGTGCGTACAGCCGAGGATCACGGTGTCGACGCCGGCGTCCTTCAGCGGCTCCGCGTAGCTGCGGACGGCCTCCGTCGTCTCCGGACCGAAGGAGTCGTCACTCTCGATCAGCGGTACGAGTTGCGGGCACGCGATCGAGGTCATCCGCACGCCCGCGTCGAGCGTTCGGACCAGAGCCTCGTAGCGGCCCGACGCAACCGTTGCCTTCGTCGCGAGCAGGCCGATTCGGCGGTTTCGGGTCGCCTGGACCGCGGCGTGCGCCTCGGGAGTGATCACACCGACGACCGGGACCGACGACGACTCCTGGAGGCCCGGCAGCGCCGCCGCGGTCGCCGAGTTGCAGGCGACGAGGATCAGCTTCACGCCCAGTCCCTCCAGATACACGCCGATCTCGTGCGCGAAGCGGCTCACCTCGGGCAACGGCCTCGGCCCGTACGGCAGGCGGGCGCCGTCGCCGAGGTAGACGAAGTCCTCGTGGGGCATGGTCACGAGGCACTCGTGCAGGACGGTCAGGCCGCCCATGCCCGAGTCGAACACGCCGACGGGGCGGGAGTCCACGGCGCGATTGTAGGCTGCTCGATCTTCGTGCAATGCGGCCGGGCTCAGCCCGGCCGCATTGCGGGCTAAGTTGCGGACGTGGCGGCGACGATTCGGCTGGGCACGTGCAGCTGGGCGGACGAGGGTCTCGTCAAGCACTGGTATCCGCGCGGCGTCTCCTCGCCCACGGCGCGCCTCGCGTACTACGCCGAACGCTTCGACACGGTCGAGGTCGACTCGCCCTTCTACCACCTCCCCTCCCCCGAGACCGCGGCGAAGTGGGCGGAGCGCACCCCGGACGGCTTCGTCTTCCATGCGAAGGCGAGCAAGGGGATGACGGGGCACGAGGAGGCCGACCGGGAGACGGCCTTGCGCGAGTTCCGGGAGTCGCTCGCGCCGCTCGAGGCCTCGGGCAAGCTCCGCGGCGTCCTCCTCCAGTACCACCCACGCGTCAAGAAGTCGCGGGAGGCGCTCGACGAGCTCGCTGCCGTCCGCCCGCTCCTCGACCCGCTCGTCCCGCTGATCGAGTTCCGCCACCGTTCCTGGATGGAGGAGGACGAGCGCGCCGACACGCTCTCCTTCCTCGAGCGTCACGGGCTCTCGTACGTCTCCGTGGACTCGCCGCGCACCCGGGCGAGCAACGTCCTCCCCCGCGTTGCGGCGGCGACGCATCCGGTCGCCTATGTCCGATTCCACGGCCGCAACTGGAAGACCTGGAACATCCGCGGCGCGAGGACTTCGGCGGAGCGCTTCGACCACATGTACTCGGCCGAGGAGCTCGCCGAGTGGGTGGAGCCGCTCGCCGGACTCGCGAACGACGCGGAGGAGGTGTACGCGATGATGAACAACAACCGCGCCGACTACGCGCCGCGCAGCGCCCGCATCCTCCGCGACCTCCTGGACGAGCACGGAATCGCCGCCACCGGCGCGCTCGAGCCCCCGGAAACCGGCCAGTTACAGTTGGGCGTGTGAGAGTCCTCTCGGTCATCCACGGGACGAACGCCCGCGGCGGGGTCTTCTACGAGGCGATCGAGGGTGCGGGGCACCGCTACGACGAGTGGAGCCTCGCCTGGGGCACGCCGCCACCGGTGGTGATCGAGGACTACGAAGCGGTGATCGTCTTCGGCGGCTCGATGCACGCCGACCAGGACGACCGGCACCCGTGGTTGCGCGACGAGGACGACTTCATCCGCGGGCTGCTCGAGCGGCGCGTGCCGCTGCTCGGCGTCTGTCTGGGAATCCAGCTGATCGCGAAGGCCTCCGGTGCCGCCGTGTACCCGCTACCGGACGGGCCGGAGATCGGCTGGCTCCCGATCGAGCTCGCCGACGCGGCGGCGGACGACCCGGTCTTCGGCGGCCTGGCCTCCCGCCTCGACGCCTTCGGCTGGCACTACTACACCTACGACCTGCCGACCGCCGCCACGGAGCTCGCGCGCAGCGCGCGCTGCAACCAGGCCTACCGGCTCGACGACGCGGCCTGGGGGATCCAATTCCACGCAGAGGTCACGCTCGAGACCGTCCGTCTCTGGCTCGACGACAAGGAGGAGTTCCCGATCCACCTCGACCGCGACGAGCTCTGGGCCGAGACGCAGAAGCGGATCGGCGCCTGGAACGACCTCGGCCGCGGCCTCTGTGGCGCGTTTCTCGAGGTCGCGTCAGCCCGCAGCGCGGGCGAGCCGCGCGGCGACCTCACCGACGTTCGCTCGTAGCTCGTCCGGCCGGATCACCCGGAAGTCGGCACCGAGACGGGCGAGGAAGCCGGCCGCCCACTCGAGCGAGTCGGCGCCCATCTCCAGGCGAGTGCCCTCCCCTTCGGCCGCGAGCTCCGCGACCGTCTTCGGCACACGCCTCGAGATCTCGTCGATCGGAGCATCGACACGCACTTCGATCCGCCACTCGTAGGGGAGGCGGGCAAGCATCCGGATCACGTGCGCCGCGGGGTCGAACCCCGGCTCCGGCGGCGGGGCGGGATCGGCGATGGCGGCGCGTCCGATTCGGTCGGCGCGGAACGTACGCAACTCGTCGCTCGCGTGGTCGCGGGCGGGGACGTACCAGCGCCCGCGACGGGCGACGAGACCCAGCGGGTCGATCGTCCGCGTGCTCGGCCGGCCGTCGGCGCGCGTGTAGTCGATGTCGAGCGACCGCCGGCGCCGCACCGCCTCGACGACGACAAGCAGCGTCTCGCTCGACGCCGGCGGGGACGACTCGGGCTCACCCAGGAGGCTGACCTCGTCGCGCAGGCGCTCGATCCGCCGCGCAAGCCGCTCGGGGAGGACGCGCGTGATCTTCGCCAGAGCGTCACCGGCGGCGATTCCCCGGCGCTCGGCGATGACGAGCCCGAAGGCGACGGCCGTCGCCTCGTCGTCGGAGAGCATCAGCGGCGGCAGGCGCGTCCCGGCGCGAAGACGGTAGCCGCCGCCGACTCCGGGCTGCCCCTCGACCGGGATGCCGATGTCGTGGAGCGCGACCGCATAGCGGCGGATCGTCCGCTCGGTCACCCCCAGGTCAGTCGCCGCCGCACGCCCGTCGACGACCGGGCGGCTCTGGAGCAGCTCGAGGAAGGCGAGCAGTCGGGAGGCCGGACGAGAGATGCTCGGATTGAAGCACGGCTGCGGACAAAAACTGTCCTCAATCGAATCTAGGCTGCCGGCTCATTCAGTCGAGCAAAAAGGAGCCGAGGCATGGGACAGAACGACGGACGGCACGATTTCGACTTCCTCTTCGGGGCCTGGCTGATTGCCAACCGCAAGCGCGTGAACATGGTCGTCCCCGGCGACGACGAGTGGGTCGAGTTCGAGGCGACGAGCCAGGCGCGCCCGATCGTCGGCGGGCTCGGAAACATCGACACCTACTCGGCGCCCGACTTCCCGGGCCGGCCCGGGTTCGAGGCATTCACGCTGCGGCTGTTCGAGCCGAAGACCGCCCTCTGGCGGATCTGGTGGGCGTCGATGGCCAATCCGGGCGCCCTCGACGAGCCCGTCGTCGGCCGCTTCGAGGACGACGGCATCGGCCGCTTCGAGTGCGACGACATCGTCCACGGCGTCCACGTGCGCGTCCGGTTCGAATGGACGGTGATCGACGACGACACGCTCAGGTGGGAGCAGTGCTTCTCGTTCGACGGACGCCGCACGTGGGAGTCGAACTGGGTGATGGAGTCGACGCGGATCGCCGGTCACGTGCCAGCTGCCTCCGTGCTGAGCCCGGTGTTCGCGACCTCGCCGACCGCGACAGGCGGCAGCGACGGGCGCATCCGGTTTCCCGGGCTGATCGTCGGGTAACCACGGCGCGACCCCCGAGAAGGGAGCGACGATGCGCCGTCTAACCGTGCTCGCCCTCGCGGCCGCCTTCTCCGGGCCGGTCGCACTCGCAGCAGATCGACCGTTTCCCGACGTCGTGCAGCTTCTGCCCGGCTTCCGGCCGGAAGGGATCGCGATCGGCCAAGGAACGACGTTCTACGTCGGCTCGATCCCCACGGGCGCCGTGTTCCGCGGCGACCTGCGGACCGGCACGGGCGACGTCCTCGTCCAGGGCGGATCGGGGGCGGCTGCGATCGGGCTCGGCCTCGACCAGCACAATCGGCTCTTCGTCGCGGGCGGCCCGACGGGCAAGGCGTTCGTGTACGACGCCGTGACCGGCGATCCGCTCACGTCGTACCAGCTGGCCACCGACCCCGGCCCGACCTTCGTCAACGACGTCGCCGTGACGAAGGGCGGCGCG
>JBKOVQ010000196.1:0-5558 GCA_046723985.1 Actinomycetota bacterium
GGACACGCTGGTGTACGCCGGGAGCGCCGACCCGGCGCTGCTGGATCCGTCGCTGGTCTCGGACGGTGAATCGGTTCGCGTCGCCCGCCAGATCTACGAGGGCCTCGTCGCTGCCCAGCTCGGCGGGACGAAGATCGTGCCCAGCCTGGCGACCGGCTGGTCGGTCAGCAAGAACAAGAAGATCTGGACGTTCAAGCTGCGGAAAAGCGTCAAGTTCTCGGACGGCACGCCCTTCAACGCCGCCGCCGTCTGCTTCAACTTCACACGCTGGTATCACTTCCCTGGACCGCTCCAGAACCCGTCGCTGACCTACTACTGGAACACGGTCTTCCTGGGCTTCGCCAATCCGGCGACCGGCAACCCCGGGCCGGACAAGAGCCTCTACCGCGGCTGCAAGGCGCACGGCCAGTACTCCGTCTCGCTGATCCTGAGCCGGCCGTCGAGCTCGTTCCTGGCCGCGATCGCCCTGCCCATGTTCGGGTTCGCGAGCCCGACGGCGCTGAAGAAGTACGACGCGGACGCCGGCACGGTCGACGCAACCGGGGTCTTCCACCCGACCGGTACGTTCGCGACCCAGCACCCGATCGGCACCGGCCCGTACATGCTCCAGTCGTGGCAGGTCGGGAGCAAGCTCACCCTCGTCCGCAACCCGAACTACTGGGGGCAGAAGGCCAAGCTCGCCCGGATCATCATCGTCCCGATCGGGGACCCGGCCGCGCGGCTGCAGGCATTGCAGAGCGGTGAGGTGCAGGCGTTCGACGACGTCGACCCGACGCAGTTCAAGCAGATCACGGGCAAGTTCAAGCTGTACAAGCGCCCACCCTTCACCGTCGGCTACATCGGCATCAACCAGTCCTTCCCGCCGATGAACAAGCTGCTCGTCCGCCAGGCGCTGGCGTACGGGATCAACAAGGGCCCGGTGGTGAAGGCGTTCTACGGCGGAGTCGGTGCCGTTGCGAACCAGTTCGTGCCGCCGTCCTTGTTCGGCAACGCCAAGAAGGGCGTGCCGGCGTATCCGTACAACCCGACGAAGTCGAAGCAGCTGCTCCAGCAGGCGGGACTGAAGCTGCCGGTGAAGGTCGATTTCTGGTACCCGACGAGCGTCTCGCGCCCGTACATGCCGAACCCGGCGAACAACTTCCAGGCGTTCGCGGCCGACCTCGGAAAGGCCGGGTTCGCCGTCAACCCCCACTCGGCGCCCTGGAGGCCCGACTACCGCGCGGGACTCCAGGCGGGCAAGGACCAGCTGTTCCTGTTCGGCTGGATCGCCGACTTCCCCGATCCCGCCAACTTCCTGGGAGTCCACTTCGGAAGCGAGTCTCCCCAGTTCGGCTTCAAGAATCCGGCTCTCTTCAAATTGCTCGCCAGGGCTGATGCGGAGACGGATCTCGACAAGCGGACCGCGCTCTACGAGCAGGCCAGCATCCAGGTGATGAAGTTCCTGCCGGTCATCCCGTACGTCTGGGCCGGCTTTGGAATCGCCTTCGACAGCAACGTGAAGGGATTCATCCCGTCGCCGACGGGAGTGATCAACGAGGATCTTTCAAAGGTCTACTACGGGTAGGGCAAGCAGGTAAGAGTGAACAGACAACCGGCGGGCTAGACGAGATGCTCCGCTTCGTCGTCCGCCGGTTGCTCCTTCTCGTCCCGATCCTGCTCGGGCTCTCGATCCTCGTCTTCGCGTGGATCCACGCGCTGCCGGGGTCGCCGGCAGAGTCGCTCCTCGGGGAGCACGCGACGCCCGAGGCAGTCGCGCAGATCCGTCACCAGTACGGGCTCGACAAGCCGATCTACCTCCAGTACTGGGACTACCTCCAGACGCTCGGCGCAGGCAACTTCGGGACGAGCATCGCAACAACGCGGCCCGTGACCTACGAGCTCGAGCACCGGTTCCCGGCGACGATCGAGCTGGCGCTTTCGGCAATGATCTTTGCGCTCGCCGTTGGGATCCCGCTCGGCTTCTTTGCGGCGAAGAAGTACGGCTCGTGGTTCGATCGGAGCAGCCTCGTCGTCTCCCTGATCGGGATCTCGATCCCGATCTTCTTCCTCGGGCTGATCCTGAAGTACATCTTCGCAGTGAGGCTGCACTGGCTGCCCAGCGTCGGCCGTGAGGACGTCCTCGCAGTCCGCCCACACCCGACCAACTTCTACCTCCTCGACGCGGTCCTGAACGGCGACCCTGCCGCCTTCTGGGACACGATCAGGCACCTGATCCTGCCTGCGATCGCGCTCGGGACGATCCCGCTCGCGATTGTGGCCCGGATTACCCGAGCATCCGTCGTCGACGTCCAGAACGAGGACTACGTTCGGACGGCGCGGGCGAAAGGGCTGCGTCCGCGCACCGTGGACCGACGCCACGTGATGCGGAATGCCCTCCTGCCGGTCTCGACGATCGTCGGCCTCCAGATCGGACTCCTCCTCTCTGGCGCGGTACTCACCGAGACCGTGTTCGCCTGGCCCGGGGTCGGCAGCTGGCTGAAGGACGCGATCTTCAACCGCGACTACCCGGTCCTCCAGGGCGGGATTCTCTTCCTCGCCGTCGTCTTCGTCGTCGTCAACCTGCTCGTGGACATCTCGTACGCGATCATCAATCCACGGATCAGGCTCTCCTAGATGTCGATCGCCGAGTACGAAGCACGGGAGCTGGCCTACGAGACCCCGACGGGCGGGCTGTGGGCAGAGGCCTGGTTCCGGCTACGCCACAACCCCGGAGCGATCGCCGGCTTCGTCATCGTGGGCTCGTTCGTCGTCCTCGCGGTCTTCGCCCCTCTGATCGCCCCCTACGACCCGCGGGAGCAGAACCTCTCGCTGATCACGAACGGCTGCTGTCCCGGCCCGAGCGCCGAGCACTGGTTCGGCGTCGACCAGCTCGGCCGCGACGAGCTCTCGCGGATCATCTACGGCGCGCGCATCTCGCTCATCATCGGCCTGGTGGCAGTGGCCGCCGGGTTGTCGGTCGGTCTCGTCCTCGGGGGCATCGCCGGTTACGCCGGCGGCGTCATCGACTCCGTGATCATGCGCTGCATGGACATCATGCTCGCCATCCCGGGACTGCTCCTGGCGATCGGGATCGTCGCCATGCTCGGCCCCGGGCTGTACCAGATCATGATCGCGGTCGGGATCGTGAACGTCCCGATCTTCGCCCGCCTGTTACGAGGCTCGGTACTCGCGATGAAGGAGAGCGACTTCGTGCTCGCGGCTCGCGCCGTCGGGGTGCCGCGGCGCTCGATTCTCGCCTCACACATCCTGCCGAACTCGATCTCACCTCTGATCGTGCAGGGGACACTGGCGATGGCGACGGCGATCATCGACGTCGCCGGTCTCGGCTTCCTCGGACTCGGCCCGCAGGACCCGGGCACGCCGGAATGGGGGACGATGCTCACGCAGGTAGACAGCTACCTCCAGAGCGCGCCGCATCTGGCGATCATCCCGGGAGTCGCCATCGTGCTCCTGGTGCTCGGCTTCAACCTGATCGGCGACGGCCTCCGCGAGGCGCTCGACCCGAAGCTCCGGGGTCGGATCTAGCCGTGCCGCGCGAAGCGCTGCTCACGGTCGAGGACCTGCGCGTCCACTTTGCGACCGAGCGCGGCACCGTTCACGCGGTCAACGGGATCTCGTTCGACATCGCCCCCGGCGAGACGCTCGGGCTCGTCGGCGAGTCCGGATGCGGCAAGAGCGTCACGTCGCTCGCACTGCTCGGGATCCTCGCGCGGAACGGGCGGGTCGTGTCGGGCCGCGCCATGTTCGAGGGGCGCGACCTGCTGGCGCTCTCCGACTCGGAGCTGCGCAGTGTCCGTGGCCGCAAGATCGCGATGATCTTCCAGGACCCGATGACCAGCCTCAACCCGGTGCTGACCATCGGGCGACAGATCGTCGAGGTGCTCGAGACGCACTTCGACATGAGCAACGCCGCCGCGAAGAAGCGTGCTGCCGACCTGCTCGAGCGCGTCGGCATCCCGAGCCCGGACGTCCGGCTGAAGGACTACCCCCACCAGTTCTCGGGCGGGATGCGGCAGCGCGCCATGATCGCGATGGCCCTCGCCTGCGAGCCGAAGCTGCTGATCGCGGATGAGCCGACGACCGCACTCGACGTGACCATCCAGGCGCAGATCCTCGGTCTCCTGCGCGAGCTCGTCACCGAGCAGGACACGGCGCTCATCCTGATCACCCACGACCTCGGCGTCGTCGCGGGCATGTGCGAACGGGTGAACGTGATGTACGGCGGGCTGATCATGGAGGCGGCGCCCGCCGATCGGCTGTTCGCGCAGCCTCGTCATCCCTACACGCTCGGCCTGCTCCAGAGCATTCCGCGTCTCGACGCCGTTCGGAAAGCGAAGCTGCACCCGATCGAGGGCCAGCCGCGAGACATGTTGACCGCACCGACCGCCTGCCCGTTTCAGCCGCGGTGCCGGTATGAGGTGGAGCAGTCGCGACTGGAGCTTCCGCCGCTTCGTGAGGTCGACCCGGGCCACTGGGTTGCATGTTTCAACCCGGTTCCCGAGAGCGCGTGGGCGGAGCAGCGGGCCGCAGTGACCGCGTCGCGATGAGCGCCGACGGCAACCTGGTCGAGGTCGAGCAGCTCAAGGTCTGGTTTCCGATCAAGTCGGGGATCTTGCTCGACCGCCACATCGGCGACGTGCGCGCTGTCGACGACGTCAGCTTCGTGATCAGGCGGGGCGAGACACTCGGGCTGGTCGGCGAGTCGGGCTGCGGCAAGTCCACGGTCGGGCGGACCATCCTTCGTCTGTACAAGCCGACGGCAGGGAAGATCGTCTTCGACGGCCGGGACATCACGACGCTCGGCGAAGGCGAGCTGCGCGGACTACGCCGACGGATGCAGATGGTCTTCCAGGATCCGTTCGCGTCGCTGAACCCTCGCCACTCGATCGGCCGGATCATCGGCGAGCCGCTGCGCGTGCACGGGCTGGCCGGCCGGCGGAAGGCCGGCGAACGGGTGCGCGAGCTGCTCGACATCGTCGGCCTGCCGGGAGACGCCGCCTCGCGTTACCCGCACGAGTTCAGCGGCGGACAGCGCCAGCGAATCGGCCTGGCGCGTGCGCTGGCTGTCAACCCGGACTTCGTCGTCGCCGACGAGCCCGTCTCGGCCCTCGACGTCTCGATCCAGGCGCAGATCGTCAACCTCATGGAAGAACTGCAGTCGACTTTCGGGCTCACGTATCTCTTCATCGCGCATGACCTCGCGGTCGTGCGGCACATCTCCGACCGGATCGCGGTGATGTACCTGGGTTGGATCGTCGAGGTCTCTCCCGCGGAAGAGCTCTACGACAACCCGTTGCACCCCTACACGATCTCGCTCCTCTCCGCCGTACCGATCCCCGACCCGGAGGTCGAGCGCAAGCGAGAGCCGATCCTGCTCCACGGCGATGTTCCGAGCCCGGCCGCGCCCCCGCAGGCCTGCCGCTTCCATACGCGGTGTCCTTTCGTGCAGCCGACCCGGTGCCGCGACGAGGTGCCCGAGCTGCGCCAGGTGGCACCCGGTCATCTTGTCGCGTGTCACTGGGTCGAGAAGATCCAGTCCGGTGGGCTCACGCCGCAGG
>JBKOVQ010000174.1:0-6383 GCA_046723985.1 Actinomycetota bacterium
GAGCACCGGCGCGAAGAGGTCGCCGTGCAGCTCGATCCGCTCGAGCGCGACCTCCATCGAGAAGTCGCGCGGACGCACGTTCGGCGTCAGCTCCTCCCAGCGCAGCGGCGTCGACACCGGAGCGCCGGGCTTCGGCCGCACGGAGTAGACGGAGGCGATCGTCTTGCCCCAGCCGTTCTGGCGGTGGTCGACGAGGACGCCCTGCCGCTTCTTCTTCAGCCACTCCGTCGTCAACTTGCCGGGATGACGCTGTTCGAGCAGACGAGACGCACGCTCCGCGAACTGGTACGTCTGCTCGAACGTCGACCTGCGCGTGATCGGCGCGACGACGTGAATGCCGTCCGCGCCGCTCGTCTTCACGTAGCCGGGCAGGTCGACCTCGTCGAGCAGCTCGTGGATCAGGTGCGCGACCTCGATCGCAAGCTCGAAGCCGCCGTCCGGCGGGTCGAGGTCGAAGAGGACGAACTCCGGGCGGTGCGGCTTGTCGACACGTGAGTACCACGCGTTCATGTCGATGCAGTTGTTCTGCACCATGAAGAGCACCGCTTCAGTGGAGTTCACAAGCGCAAAGTCGACGAGCCGCGAGCCGCCCTCGCGCCGCCACGTTCGGTACTGCCGAGTCGCGATCCAGTCCGGCAGGTGCTTCGGGGCCTGCTTCTGGAAGAACACCTCGCCGGTAATTCCATGCGGATACCGCTTCATCGTGAACGGCCGGTCGCGCAGATGCGGGACGAGTGTCGGCCCCACCCGTTCGTAGTACGCGAAGAGGTCTCCCTTCGTTATCCCGTCCTCCGGATAGAGAACCCGGTCGGGCGAGCTCAGGTTGACGGTGTTCTCAGGCACCAAGACGTTTCTTCAACCATTGGGCGTTCCGAACGGCGAACGCCTCCCAGTCGTTGTTGAAGTAGACCAGTATCTCGACGTCACGGCTCCACGCCTCGAAGAGCTGCGCCCACTCTTCTAGCTCACGCTCGCTGTAATTTCCGCGCCGACCGCGCGACCCGTAGTGGAAACGCACGTACGTCCAGTCGGTCGTGAAGACGTGCGCCTGATACTCCTTCACCTCCGGCCGGTCTGCGATCACGAGCGCCGCGCCGTGCGCTCGCAAGAGCTCGTACACGGGTTCGGCGAACCAGCTCGCGTGTCGAAACTCGAAGCAGTGTCTCCCGAGCGGCAGCGCGCGGAGCGCCGCGGCGAGGCGGGCGTCGTCGCGCCGGAACGTCGGCGGGAGCTGCCACAGGACCGGCCCCATCTTCGGCGATCGCGCGAGCGGCTCGATCCGCTCGTAGTAGCGGCGGATGCCGTGGCCGAGATCCGTCAGGCGCTTGATGTGCGTGAGATACCGACTTGCCTTGACGGCGAAGAGAAAGTCCGGCGGCGACTGCTCGACCCAGCGCACGACGGAGCTCTTCTGCGGCAGGCGATAGAAGGTGTTGTTCACCTCGACCGTGTCGAATCGGCGGGCGTAGAGGGACAACCAGAGCCGAGGCGGCTTTCCTTCGTAGAGGGGGTCTTTCCACGATGCGTAGTTCCAGCCAGAGCAGCCTATGCGGATAGAGCGGCGGCGAGCTGTCGACACAGCTCGGAGTTTCCCGCAGCAACGACACGTGAACGCCCCTCCAGGTCGAGCGCGGCCTCGCCGAACGACAGCGCGCCGTCCGGGAGCTCGATCGAAAGGCCGCGTTCGCGCACGAGCAGCTGCGCAGCCGCGATGTCGACCGACCGCGCCGGCTTGAGCGAGCAGACGGCGTCCACTCGACCGGCGGCGAGATGGCACAGCGACAGCGCGAGCGAGCCCATGATCCTGAGCCGGTACGCGAGGTCGACGACCGCGCCGGCCTTCTCGGCGACGGAAGCTGTCCGTGTTGCTTCGAAGGAGAGGATCTCGATGCGGTCCTTGGGACCTTCACCGTCCAGCTCGACGTCGTTCAGGCACGCCCCGCCACCGCTCCGCGCAACCCACTCCTCGTTCGTCCCGAAGTCGTGGACGAAGCCGAACTCGACGTCGGCCATCGTCGGACCGGAGGCGACCGCAACCGACAGCGAGAAGAACTGGATCCCCCGCTTCGCATTGAGCGAGCCGTCGATCGGATCGACGACGAGGTGCGTAGGCCCGTTGCCTTTGACGCCGAGCTCCTCGGACACGATCGTCAGGTCGTCGTCGAGCGACTCGAAGCGCCTCAGGATCGCTTGCTCTGCGGCGGCGTCGATCGCCGTGGTGTCGTCGCCACCCATGCCGGCACCGACGACCGGTTCGCGATCGGCGCGAGTCGGCAGCTCACCGAGCACGCCGCGCACGTCCTCGACCGCCTCGCGGCAGACCGCGAGCCACTCAGTCAAGCGGATGGAAGAGCAGGCCCGACGTGAGCTTCGGGTAGAAGTACGTGCTCTTCTGCGGCATCGTCCGGCCGCGCCGCGCAACGTCCCAGACGTCCTCGATCCGAGTCGGCCGCAGCAGGAACGCCGCCTCCGCCTCGCCACGGTCGACCGTCGCGACTGCCTCCGCACGCTGCGGCGTGTACGTGACGCCGTCCGGCGCCAGCCGTTCCACGACCTCGACGTCCAGGCCCTCCCCCTCGAGCAGCTCGTACTGCCCGTCGCGGTAGAGGACCACACCCGGCAGCTCGTCGCCCGGCTCGCCGATCGGCGTGCCGTGCGCGCCGTTCACGTGGGCGGCTACGCGATGGGTGGGGAAGATCGTCAGCCCCTCCTGCCGCGTCGGCACGAGCACCACCATCAGGTACGGCGAGCCGCCTTCGCGTGCGTACGCGAGGGCGGTCTCGTAACGGTGGTGACCGTCGGCGATCAGCAGCTGGATGTCGGTGAAGTCCGGAGCCGTGTCGATCCGCCACAGCTGGTCGCCGGCGCTCTGGAGGTCGGGCTCTCGCGGCGTGGGTCCGAGCGGCTCGCCCTCGTAGAGGAGAAAGATCGGCTCCAGCTGCGTCCTCGTCGCGCGCAGCAGGCGCAGACGGCTTTCCTTCGGGCCGCTGTGGGTGCGTTCGTGCGGCAGCACCACGCCGTTCTCGTACGGCTCCGCCCGCAGTGATGCGACGAGGCCGGACCGCGTTCGCTCCACCCCGTCGGGGCCGACGTAATCCTGCGACAGGAACCAGTAGGCCGGAGAAGCGGCGCGCTCGAGGACGCCGTCGGAGCGCCATGCAGTGAGATCGCGTGCAGCTTGCTCCTCGTCATCTGGAAGCGTCAGATGGACGACGTTGTAGGGACTGCGGGCAAGGTAGTCCTCGCGTTCCTGCGGCGAGATCACGTCGTACGGAGGAGCGACGAGCTGCTCGAGCGGCCCTGCCTTCGCCACGTCGTAGCGCTCGGCGCGAAACGGCTTCACATCCGCCATTTCGACCGACCCTAGCATCCGTCGGTGGACCTAGACTCCGCTCGTGAGCGCAATCGCGGAACTCGCAGAGGAAAGGGTCGTCGAAGGGGTCTACGCGGTCGCACGCAAGCAGCGGTTGAAGACGCGCGGGGGTGCTCCGTACCTCGCGCTCGAGCTCGTCGACCCGAGCGGACGCATCGACGCGCGCGTCTGGCACGACGTCGAGCTCCTCGACTCGCGTTTCGGCGAGGGGGATGCGATCCGCGTGCTCGGCCGCGTGGAGAAGTTCCGCGACCGGCTGCAGGTCGACGTGCGGACGCTCGAAGCAGCGGCCGATGCCGACCCCGCCGAGCTGGCACCCGCACTCCGACGCGACGCCGGCGAGCTGGACGGCTTCCTCGACTTCCTCGCCGGCGAGATCATCCACCCAGGGCTGGCGTCGGTCGTCGGGGCCGTCCTCGGGGACGACACGTTACGCACCGCGTTCCGCAGGTTGCCGGCCGCCGAGACGCACCACGTCTACTCAGGCGGCCTGCTCGAGCACACGGTCGGCGTCGCAACGATCTGCCGGGAGACCGCGCAGCTTCATCCCCGCCTCCGCAGCGATCTTCTCCTCGCGGCAGCCCTGCTCCACGACGTCGGCCGCACATCGGAGCGCACCGCCGGTCCGACCTTCGGGCAGACGGACGAGGGCCGTCTGCTCGGACACGTGCATCTCGGGCTGCGGCTGATAGAGGACCGCGCCGCCGACCTCGACGGACGAGCCCGCGTCGAGCTTCTCCACGCCGTCGCGTGCCACCACGACGGCCGCGCCGCACGGACCGCCGAGGCGTCAGTCCTCTACTACGCCAACCAGCTCGACGCCGTCGCCGCGACGCGGCCGGTTCCTGAGTAGTTAGCGTCTTCCGATGGGGGCGGTTGCGCTCGCGCTCGGCGCGAGCCTGAGCTGGGGGTTCGCAGACTTCTTCGGTCCGCTCAAGGGACGTACGTACGGCGCGCTGCGTGTCCTCGTCTACGTCCAGCTCGGCGGCCTCGTCACGATCGCGATCATCGTCGCGATTCGCGGCCGGGGCCCGGCCGACCCCGCAGTGCTCCTCGCGATCCCCGCTGCACTCTCCGGGACGCTCGGGTTGTACGCGTACTACCGCGGGATGGCCGTCGGCGCAATGAGCATCGTCGCGCCGATCGCAGGCATCTCCGCGGTCGTCCCGCTGACGGTCGGGTTCTCGAGCGGCGACCGCCCCTCGACCTGGCAGATACTCGGAATGGCATGCGCGCTCGGCGGTGTCTTCCTCGCCTCCCGGGAGCCGGGACGAACGGGATCGCGCCTTGCTGCGGGCGCCGGCTTGGCGCTCCTCGCTGCGCTCGGCTTCGGCGGCTACTTCCCTCCGATGCACGCGGCCGGCAACGCGGATTTCTGGTGGGCGTCCCTGATCTTCCGCATGACGTCGACCTCGGTGATTCTCGCCGCCGTGGCCGTGGTACGGCCGGCCCTGGCGATGCCCGTGCTGCAGGTCCCGGCGCTCTGGCTGATCGGAATCGGCGACATGCTCGGCAACCTCCTCTTCGCGGCGGCGTCCAGCAGCGGCCTCGTCAGCGTCACGTCCGTCCTCGCGTCGCTCTATCCGATCGTCACTGTGATCCTCGCCCGCATCATCCTCGACGAGCGGGTCGCGCGTTCACAGGAGGCAGGGATTGGGTTGACGCTCGCAGGCGTCGCCCTCATCTCGGCCGGCTGAATGCCTGGGTCAACGGACGTCAGACGTTGAAGCGGACGTTGAGAACGTCGCCGTCCTCCACGACGTAGGTCTTTCCCTCGAGCCGTTGGAGTCCCCCGCGCGCGGCCTCTGCATGCGAGCCCGCCGCCACGAGGTCGTCCCACCGGATCACCTCGCAGCGGATGAATCCGCGGGCCAGATCGCTGTGCACAGTCGCCGCCGCGTCGAGCGCCGTCTGGCCGCGCCTTAGCGTCCACGCACGCGTCTCCTTCTCTCCGGCGGTGAAGAAGCTGATGAGGCCGAGCTCGTCGCTCAGCCGCCGCACGACTTCCTCGAGGGCGGACCTGCCGTCGCGAAAGGCAGCGGCGTCCTCGGCCGGCAGCTCGGCAAGCTCGGCCTCCAGCTTGAGGTCGATTCCTGCCGGACCGTTATCGACCGCGAGCAGCGGCTTCGTTGTCAGCGGCTCGAGCTCCGGCGGCAGCTGACCCGGCCAGTCCGCGAGCGAGCCACCTGCGTCGACGTGTCCGAGCACGCGCTCGAGCTCGGCCACCTCCTGCCTCAGCTTCGCCTCCCCGGACTTCGCCTGTTTCGCGACCCGCTCGAGCCGCCGCTCGACGTGGTCGCGGTCGGCAACGACGAGCTCGAGACGAAGCGTCTCGAGGTCGTCGGCGGGGACGCGCGTGCCGGAGAAACCGTCCAACACCACGAGGAGTGCATCCACCTGCCGAAGGTTGCCGAGCAGCTCCGGGCCGGTGCCGCGCACCTCCACGACGCGGATCGCGGCAGGCGTGACCTTTCGCGGGTGCACGACGTCGGCGATCGCTGTCAGGCGGGAGTCCGGGATCGCGGCCATCCCGACGTCCCCCGTCGCCCGCGCACCGGTGAGCGCATGGAAGAGCGTCGACTTGCCGGAGCTCGGCAGCCCGACGATGCCGACCTCCAGGGCCATTAGCCCTTGGTGATCTGCTTCTGCAGCGAGACGAGCGCGCGGTGCTGCAGCGATTTGATGGCGCCCTCGGACTTGCCGAGGATCATCGCAACGTCGGCGTTCGGCAGGTTGAACACGAACTTGAGCGTCAGGACCTGCTGCTGCTCGTGCGACAGGTTCTCGATCAGCTCCAGCATGCTCTCACGGCCGATCGTCTGCAGCGCGGCGGCCTCGGCCGAGGGCTCCGCGTCCCCGGCGGGCTCGGGGACCTCCTCCTCCGGCTGCCATCGTCGGGACGAACGGAAGTGATCCATCGCCAGGTTGTGCGCGATCCGGAACAGCCACGCAGAAAACGGCGCAGATTGCCAGCGGAAGCGCTTGATCGACTCGAGCATCTTCATGAACG